>NZ_FOMM01000024.1:0-115442 GCF_900112625.1 Methylobacterium sp. 13MFTsu3.1M2 | reverse complement strand
CGCCCGTCCATCCGGCCTTGGCCAGCGCGGCTAGCATGGCTTTCCAGAAGCCGCGCCGCGACCATCGGTTGAAGCGGTTGTAGACCGTGGTCCGCGGGCCGTAGGCGGCCGGGCAATCGCGCCAGCGGCAGCCCGACGTCAGCACGTGCAGGATGCCAGAGATGATCTGCCGGTCGTCCTTGCGCTCGGGTCCGGGCTGATCCTTGGGCATGAACGGTCCGATCACCGCCCATTGCTCATCCGAGAGCCAGAACAGGTCCGCCATCACCGCCTCCAGGCCGCAGAACGGCCGCCTGGAATCACAAAACGACAGACCCCGCAACGGCTTGGTTCGGTTCACACCCTAGGAGGCGATAAACTCACCAGCTACGATGAGAGTAAGCGCTCCAATCTGAATGCGCTCGCCGGCTTGGATCCGATCGATTGGCTCCTGCAGGAAGCAACTGCTCTGGGAGATCCGCCGCCTCTTATCGCAGAGCGTATCGAACTGGCCCGGCTGGAGGCGACACCACCGGGCGCAGGCACCCCGGGCGAGACACGACTCGCGACGCTCAAGGGAAGATATCCCGGCGCCCGGGCCACCGAGCTTCGGGCTCTGGTACCAAAAACATCGGAGCTGACGGAGAAACGGCTGATGGCGATCTCACGTTATCGCAAACTAACCAATCAGTCTGAATGGTGGTTTATAGATGTTATCAGCGACCTGAATGGTGTAAGCTTTCACAGATTTCAGCTTTTTGCCTGGACAATCGTTTTGGGTGCCGTATTCAGCGTGACAAGCTATCGGGAACTCATGATGCCCGTGTTCGACACCACCCTCATTGGTCTCCTCGGGCTGAGCGCCGGAACCTATCTCGGCCTCAAGATCCCGGAGCCGGCCGTTCCGAAATAAACTCACAATTCTTTCACCCGCGCTTTCGTGACCCTATTTTTCACGTATCGCGTCGACTTGCCGGACTGCCGTCCATCGACGGATCGACGGCGTACGTAGAAGGCATGGTGGCCTTCGACATCTCGTCGGTTCGGTAGCCGGCACGCAAGCTTCGGCCGGAACCGGCCGACAACTTCGCATTCCAGCTTCGCTGTTCGAGGATCAACTGCATTCCTGCAGGTGGACACGGCCAACTCGATGACAATGCCCGACGGCGGTGGCGAGCAGGCGCCGACGCAAGATGTGCAGCTCTCGCTACCGCTTTCAGCATTCCGGAAGATTAACGGCGAGTCCGCCGGTCGACGTTTCCTTGTAGCGGACGCTCATGTCGCGTCCGGTCTGCTTCATCGCCTCAATGCAATTGTCGAGCGGCATGATGTGGCTGCCGTCCCCGTGAAGGGCCAGCGACGCGGCGGCGACAGCCTTGATCGCGCCGAGGCCGTTGCGCTCGATGCACGGCACCTGGACCAGTCCGCGGATCGGATCGCAGGTGAGGCCGAGATGGTGCTCAAGCGCGATCTCGGCGGCGTTCTCGACCTGTTCGTTGGTGCCGCCGAGCGCGGCGCAGAGTCCCGCGGCTGCCATGGCGGCGGCCGACCCGACCTCCCCCTAACACCCAACCTCGGCACCGGAGATCGACGCGTTGGTCTTGATCAGGCCGCCGATCGCCGCGGCCGACAGAAGGAAATCGCGAACACCGGTTTGGTTCGCGCCGATGCAGTGGCCGCGGTAGTATCGGATGACCGCAGGGACGACGCCGGCCGCCCGTTCGTCAGTGCGGTGACCACGCGGCCCCCGCCGGTATGCTCCTCGTTGATCGCCATGGCGTACACGGACAGCCAATCGCTCGCGACATGCGGCTGGACCGTGTTGGAGCCCCGCTCGGCGAGCAGCGCCTGATGGATGCGCCGGGCGCGGCGGACGTTCAGGCCGCCCAGCAGAGTGCCCTCGGTGGCGAGACCACGATTGATGCACGCATCCATGACCGCCCAGATCCGATTGAGGCCGGCATCAAGCTCCGCGTCCCCGCGGCCGACCGTCTTGTTGGCCCGCTTCATGGCTGCGATGCTGCGCCGTGACGCCGCGCCCATTACGAGCATCTCGGCGGCGCTCCCGAACGGATAGGGGCGCAGCACCGAGGCATCGACCGCCTTGATGTCGTCGCCGGACAGTTCCTCCGCAGTCAGGACGAAGCCGCCGCCGATCAAGTAGTAGGCTTCCGTGAAGTACGGCGCGCCCTCGGCGTCGAAGGCGCGGAGGATCATCCCGTTGGCGTGGCCCGGCAACGGCGGCCCGTAGTCGAACACGATCCCAGTCTCGGCATTGAAGCGGATCCGCGGAAGGCCCGCGACGTCGATCCACGCGTTCGCGCGCAGGGCGGCCTCGCGGCGCACGGCCTCGTCCGGATCAAGGGTGTCGGGACGAAACCCGAGCAGGCCGAGAACCACCGCCCGGTCGGTGGCATGCCCCTGTCCGGTGAAGGCGAGACTTCCGTGCAGGACAGCCTCGATCCGCAGCGGCGCAGGCGCGTCAGGTGCGCGGGCCTAGCGCTCGCGGAGCGCGTCGAGGAAACGCGCGGAGGCGAGCATAGGTCCCATGGTATGCGAGCTGGACGGTCCGACGCCGATCTTGAAGATGTCGAAGATGCTCAGGAACATCGGGCCATCTTATCCAGCCATCGCCCGAAGTTGTACATACCGATTGGAGCTGGTGAGAGTTCGCCGCTGAGCCGACGCCGGGCTCGCCACGTCCGATTGGGCTCGCAGGGATGCCTCGGCGAGGATCGGCCTGCCCAATCTTCTGTGGAGCCAACAGCGTGACACAATCGGGCTTTCCGACACGTCAACGCCGGCGAAGTTCGTCTCGGACGAAGCCCCGGGGTGTCGCGCCGGAGCAACGTCGCACCGCCGACTCGTCTCGCGGCAACCCGCAATCTCACTTCTTCGGTAGACGACAGATGCGCAACTTGTAGTATCGCTCTGGAGGAGTGCCCGAACAAACGGGTACGGCGGGGGAACGTGGCGAGAGGGGCTCTTCCGAGCAATGGTCGCGAGTGGGAACTCGCGCTCGTGCGGCACTATCTCCGATGCGACGGGCCATTCGGGGCGTCGCCGCTCGCGTTCGTGGATGCCACGGGCGAGGAGCTCGCACGCGCCGTCGGAGCCGATGCCGCCCACGTGGAGGACGTTCGAAGCGCCTTTCTCGGGTCCTTCGGAAGCCCTTCCCTGCTGCGCGACGTCCTGAGCGGGGCTTCCAGGCCGACCTATTCTGGCGTCGAAGCTCCCGGCTGGTTCAGATATCTCTTCCTCAGTTGCCTCGTCGCCGCCGCAGAGACGGGAGGCTGCAACGCCGGAGTCTACCGGGAGCGTCTGAGGACGCTTTTGGGGGCAGAGGCGACCATCTCCGATCTGCGGGGACTGCCACTCCTCTGGGGACGGCTCGCCGAATGGTGCGACGCGCGACGTCTCGAAGGAGAACCGTTCCGGCGCGTCGTCCTACCCGATCGCGGGCACATGACGCAGATCGGCGAGTCCGTGCGGATCGCCTTCCCGTCGCGACTGGATCGTCTTCGCCTCGAACAACTCGCGGCAGATTGGAATGCGGCCGAGTTCACGTCGCCTACCTGCGTCATCAAATTCGTCAGGAACCGTCTCGACGGGCTGCCGTGGTCCGAAGGCTTCGTCGCCGCCTTCCTCGACTTCGGGATGCGCTACCGTCGCGGAGAGAGACTCCTGGCGGATCACCCGTTCTGGGTTCTGATCCGACGGACGCTGGCGTCGATCGGTGAAGGCGACGAGCGTTCCGCGGCGGGTATTTCCATTCGATTGATCGCCGGCCTCGACGACGAAACCCTCGTGGAGCTCTCGGCCAGAACTCAGATCCCAGGTCTCGGTCTGAGGCCGGATGCAGAAGCGGGCTTCTCATGCACGGTTTCCACCGAGGCGATGATCGAAGCGGTCGGAGCGGCAGCGCGCCTCGGCGGGTTCGGGCGTCTTCGTGGCGTCGTCGCGGCACTCGACAGGGGCGTGATGCCGTTCGTCGAGACTTCCTGGGGCGTCTGGGCGTTCTTGGCATCTCCGGACTCGGGCCCCGTCCGCATTCTGGGCCGCCATGGCGCCGTCCGGTCGAGCGGTAATCCGGGCATATGGCAGGCGGCCGCGGATGGATGGTGGCTGTCCTCTCAGATCCCCATCGGAGTGTACGAGGAGATCCTCGGCAGGATCGGCAAGCCGCTGGAGCCGTCCGATCGTCTCCGCTCTCTGCGCATCGAAGGCGGCATCAGAACTGGTGCCTGCTTCCTGGGGCGTCCGACCTTCCTGCCCGTGGTCGCGGCACCGGACGGCGCGACGCTGACCCTGCAGGCGTCGAGAGTCGAACGGGGTGAACTCGGCCTCGCTGCAGAGGCTCGGGGACCAGTGCCCCTCGTCGCCGAAGCACCGGTCGCCGGCGCATGGCGCCTGACCGCTCGGGAGATCGAAGGGAGCGGTACTGAGAACGAGTTGCGGCTCTCGTTCGTGGACCGAGCCTTCGAACACAATGTCGGAGCCGGTTCGGCGGAAGGATGGGAAAACGAGGTCGAACTCGTCCTCGTGCCGGGAATTCTCGGGTCTCGGACGACCGATGTTCCGCCCGCGGCACCCTCGGAAGATGAAACCTGCCGCGACGATCTGCTCGAAGCAGTCTACGCCGGAGGCGTCGGCGGCTGGTCCGAGGCCGACCTCTTCCCTCTGCTCCGACGCGCAGTGGGCGGGGGCGGGGGCGGACCACGTCCGTGGGATGTCCTGAGAGCTCTCCGCGAGGGCGGATGGGTCGAGCCGCGTCTCGACCCCCGCTGGGGAGCCAGACGTTGGATCCTGCGTCCGATGCGGCTCCTGCGTCGCGACGACCGGACGGCGGTTCTCGACGGGGCTTGGTGCGCGACCGGTCTCGACCGCTTCGAGGCCGCCTGTCGCCGAGCAGGTGCCGCGGCGGAGGTCCGTCCCGGTCGGGGACCGTGGTCGGTGCCGACCATGGTCGTCCGGAGCGCCGATCTCGTTGCCGTCGCCGCGGCGACCGGAGTGCCGATCGTCGACTTACCCCGCATCGGAGCGGCACCGGCCCCCGCCTGCTGGCCCTCGACGATCCATCCTCTCGCAGCCCGGATGGTCGCGGGAATCTGGTGCTGGGAGCGCGGGCGCTTTCTGGCGGCAGCCGGTGGTGCGACGGGAAGCGTGCGTCTGGAGCGTTGGGTCCGCCCGCGGCGCGACGCGCGCGATGTCTACCGCATTTCCGGAAGTGCCAGTGGCGATCTCGTCCTCGAAAGCCGGACGGCGGCGATCCTGGAGGCGCATCGGCGCGCCGGCATTCCTCTGCTGCATCACGCCGAGAACGAACTGGTCCGGCTGCGGGCGGAGGGAAACCTGCCGGCGGAGATCGTCGGCGCTCTCCGCTTCGCACATCTGGCTTCTTCGGGACCGATCCGACGCGAAACCGGCGAGTGGACCTACGCCTATCCCTGCAGCCGAGACGACGCCCGAGAGCTCGTCGCCATCTTCGGCGCGGCCGTCGCAGGTTCGGCACCCGCTCCGGATCACGCTCGGTACCGACTGAGCCGCAAGCTCGGTCCGCGCGGCAGGGCCCTCCTGAATCCCGCCGCCGCTCTCCGTCCGGTGCTCTGAACAGCCATGCTCGCCAAACGAACCGATAATCGAACGTTCCATCTCGGTCGGTGCATGTTCCGGAACGAGCGGTTCACGCGTCTGGAACCACTGCTGTCGAACGCCGGCGACGGTTGGGTCGCCGTGACGGACCGCAGGCGGACCTTTCCGGACGCGGGATCCGTTTTCACCCTCGATCGGCCCGCCGTCGGATCGTCGGAAGGTTCGCTCTGGCTCTTCCGATGCGAGCCCAACGGCCGCGGCGGCGAGGACCGTTTCGTCGCCGTCGACTTGCACGAGCCGAAGGAGATCTTGGATTTCGGTTTCGCGGACGCGGAAACTGCCCGACGCGCCGTCGTGGAGCGGGGGTTGGACCTGCCACATACTCCGACGCGCGAAGTCGTCGTGGTGTTCGCTGTGGATCGGGCGGTTCGACTCGAACTGGCGCGCAGCGAGATCGACGGACTCTGGAGGCCGGCCGCCGACGTGGCGCTGGAGACTCTGGAGGTCCATCGGTTCGATCCCGCGCGCCACAGAGGTGCTCGGATCGGGCGCCGGGCCTTCCTGCTGCCCGCGGCGGAGTTCGAGGCGCCCTCCGGTACCATCGACTGGTCTCTCGACCTCGTCTTCCTGCCGAAGGTGCTGCGCAGAATCCGCCGGACGATTCCGCTCCAGTCGGGCGGAGAATTGGCGACTATCTCGCTCAGGACGATCGAACGTCTGGTCACGGCGTTGCGCGACGGAGAGATGCTGGCCGGCGATCCGCACTCCAACGAAGCCATGCTCGCCCGGCTTCGAGACGCGACGCCGGTGCTCTCCGCGAGTCTGACCGCCGCGACCGAGCTCGGCGACACGCTGCTCCAGCTACCCGCGGTGCAGACCCGTTTGCAGGAGGAGATCGCGGCTCTTCACGCGCGAACCGTAGTCGATCTGCGACGGGAGCTGCAGCCGATGGTCCGTGCGGAGATCGAAGTGGAAGAGGCGGCGGCTCGTGCGGTGCTTCGTGACTTGGAGGAGCAGGTTGCCGCCGCCGCGGCGCGCAGGGACGAGAGCCGACGCGAGCTCGCCGAACTCTCGCGGGAGCGGGAGGAGCACCGCACCGGGCTCGCCGGCGACGTCGAGGCGCTTCTGACGACCGTCGCGCGGACGGCGGATGCATTCCGCCAGACGACGGACGTGGCGGTCAGGTTCGGCATCGCAGATGCGGCTGCCGAAGCGGCAGCCCCGTGGTCGGTGCCGGCCATGGAGACGGGCGAGGATCTGGAGGCTACGAACCTTGCCGCCGCGCTGACGGCTCGGGAACGCTCCGCGGGCTTTCGGCAGGGGGCTCTCGTCGAGCTGGATGCGGTCGCACGTTCCGGTGGCATTCCGGTCCTGTTCGGCGAGGAGGCGGAGCGTTTCATAGAGGCGTATGCCGCATGCGTCTCCGGCGGGCTCGCCCGACGCATGGCACTCGACCCGGCGACGCTGGGCCTCGACGATCTGTGGCGGCAGTCCGTCGGAGGCGGTCCGACCGTTCTGGCCCGGGCGTGGTCGTCGGCCGTCCGGAATCCGCAGCGCGTCGAACTCGTGGTCCTCGACGATCTCGACGCTGCGCTGGAATGCCTGTGGCTGCCCCGCCTCGTCGCCCGGCTCTCCTCTCCGCATCGACCGTCGAACCTGCTCGTTCTCGCGACCCTGATGGAGAGCGGCCCGGAGCGCGGCCCGTCTCTTGAGGTCCTCAGGAGCGCCGTACCGATTCTCGCGGGTGCGGAGGCCGGAGCCGCAGCTGCCGCGGTGGCGTCGAATCCGCCTGCTCCGACCCGACTCGTCTTCGTCGCGCCGCCTCCGGTGGATCCGGCCTCGCTGCAGAGGTTGGCGGTTGATCTCGTGCAATCGCCGGGAATCGATCCCGCCACCGCCGTACGGGCCGCTGCGCTCCTGCGGTCCGCCCTCCCGACGATGGGCGCGGACGCGGCCTTCGCCTTCGCACGCGACGCCGCAATCCAGATTCGGGCGCGGACGCACGCCGATCCGGGCGGATCGGCGCTGGAGCGCAGCTTCGCCCGCCTCGCCCGACGCAATTCCTCCCCACGGACCTGAACGGAACCCGGGACTCAACCCATGCTCGACCCGATCGGCGGCTTCGACCGCCTCCGCGAGTTCTTCGTCTCCTATCTCGACACCGCGTTCCGGATTCGGCACGCCGACCTCTCGGACACGCGAGGTGCGCTCCTCAGGTCGGCCGGCCATCTCGCGGCGGTGCCCTTCCTGGAACCCGTGCCCCGCTATCGACCGTGCGGCTACCGACTGGAACGCCTCGCGGAGGACTTCGCGGGCAATCCCATAGGGCATCTCCCGCGTCCCGCACGTACGGCCTTCGCCGAGTTGGCGCTGTCCGGCCTGTTTCCAGGACGCGACGCCACGGGGGCCGAAGTCGGACGTGCGGGCACCTTCGATCCCTTCACACACCAGATGCAGATGCTGGAAAGGGGAACCCGACCCGGGCGCCCCGGGATCGTCACGTCCGGCACCGGCTCGGGAAAGACCGAGTCCTTCATGCTTCCGATCCTGGCGACCGTCGCGGCCGAAGCCGTGCGTTGGGGTGCGCCCGCACCGGGGTATCTCGCCGACCGCTGGTGGACCGACGCGCCGGAGCGCTTCGTTCCGCGGCGGACGGGCGAGGCCGGAAACCGCCCGGCGGCGGTGCGGGCACTGATCCTGTATCCGATGAACGCGCTCGTCGAAGATCAGATGACGCGCCTGCGCCGCACTCTGGACTCGCCGGAGGCCGAGGCAGTGGCGCGCCGGCGCTTCGCCGGAAACCGCATATTCTTCGGACGCTACACCAGCGCCACGCCGGTGACGGGACATCTCCAGCATCCCAGGCGGGCGGGCGATGCGAGGGAGGCCCGACGGGTCGAACGCAGAACCGAGCAGTTGTCGCGACGCCTGACGACGATTGAGGAAGATCGGGAAAAGGCCCGTCTTTTCGACGAGCAGGAGGCGGCGCGCGCCCGCCGGGAGAACCGCGAGGCACCCGATCCCACCCGCTACCTGTTCCCGTCCACCCTGGGCGCGGAGCTCTGCACGCGTTGGGACATGCAGGCCACCCCACCGGATCTGCTCGTCACGAACGTGTCGATGCTCGGCACGATGCTGTCCCGGGAGGTCGACGCACCGATCTTCGAGAGCACCCGTGCCTGGATCGAGAGCGATCCGGACGCCTATTTCTTCCTCGTCCTCGACGAACTCCATCTCGTGCGCGGCTCCGCGGGGACGGAGGTGGCGGGCCTCGTGCGGGCCCTCGTGGAGCGTCTCGGGCTCGCGCAGTCGGAACACCGCCACAAGCTGCGCATCCTGGCTTCGAGCGCCTCTCTGCCGACCGGTGGTCCCGAGGGCGAGCGGAGCTTCCGCTATCTCGACGACTTCTTCGGTCCCTTCGGCACCGTCGCCGCTCCGGGGGCGCCAGCGGCCGCCACGCAGGCGTTCTGGCGCGACTGCATCGTTCCGGGCAATCCGGAACTGCCTCCCGCGCCGGCCGCGCTACCGCTCGATCCGGCTCCGTTCGCCCGCTTGGCGGAGCTCCTCGGCGCTTCCGGCTTCGCCCGGACCGTCGAGCCCGGTCCGGCGATCGAGGAAGCCGTCTCGGCGGCACACCGCGCCCTCCTGGGCGAGCCGCCGGCCGAGTTCGGTGCGACGGTCCGTGCGGCCGTGGAGGCCGCGGCTGCGGCCCTCGTCCACGCCTGCACGGCGACGGGCGACGCCCGGGATGTGCGGGCCACCGGCATCGACGTCGTGGCCCGGCGCCTGTTCGGCGAGGCCGGTCTCAGTGCGGAGGCGCTTCGCGGACTGACGATTCTGCGCGGTCTCGGCGACAGAGCCGCCGCCCACGGATGGCAGGCGCCGCGCGAGACGACGGCGAGCTTCCGCATCCACATGTTCGTACGGAGCATCGAGGGGCTCTTCGCGACGCCGAGATCGGCCGGCGGCGCGACGGTCTGGGACGGCGTGACGGTGGAGCGGGGAACGACCTACACCGAGTTGGCCGAGTACGGCTTCAGACGTGCGTTCGAGCTCGTCTACTGCGAGGCCTGCGGCGAGGCGTTCGTGGGCGGGATGCGCGGGGTGTCAGGCAACGGCGCAGCCGCCGTCGAGCTCCTTCCGGCTTCGCCCGATCTGGAGAACCTCCCCGACGGCGCGGCGAGCGGTCACTACGAGGATCTGAGCTACGACGCGTTCGCGATGTTCTGGCCCTCGCGTCGCGAGCCGGATCCGGAGCGGCCCGGCGGCGAACTGTGGGAGCCCGCGGTTCTGGATACCCGGTCCGGACTCGTGTCCCCGCCGAACGGTGAGATCGACGATCCGGCCCGCGTGCCCGGTCGTCTCTACCGGCATACCGGAGCCTTCAGCCATCATCGCCGTTCGGGGTCGCGCGGAACGGCCGGCCCGGATTGCTGCCCCGCCTGCGGAACGGACTACACGCAGCGTAAGAAGGAACGCTTCTCCCCGATCCGGAGCTTCCGCACCGGCTTCGCGAAGACGTCCCAGCTCCTGGCGAGCGAACTCTTCGATCTGCTCCACGCGAGCGGCGTCGCGGCCAAGGCGATTGTCTTCTCGGACAGCCGTCAAGAGGCTGCGAAGGCCGCGCTGCAGATTGAGAGGCGCCACCACCAGGATCTCAGGCGCCGCCTCCTGATCGAGATGCTCCGACGGCAGCGCGACGCCGTCGACGTCTCGGCCGAACGCAGGCGCATCCAGGAAGCGATGCAACTCGCCGTCGCGGAGGGACGGTTCGACCATGTCGGTCCTCTGACCGTCCGCCTCCAGGCTCTGCCGACGAACACGGATCCCCGCCGCATTCCGCTCCGGAGCGTCGTCGAGCGCGCGATCGCAGACGCGGGAGCCGACCGTCGCACGAACCCTATGCTGGCCGAGATGATCCGTCTCGGCGTCCACCCGACCGACGAGGTGGGCATCTCGGACATCGAAGGGTTCGATTGGCAGCGGCTCTTCGAGCAGTCCGACGGAGCTTGGTCGTGGCGCACCAGCGGTGCGCAGGCTGCCGAACTCCAGACGGCACGCGACCGCGTGTACCAGAAGCAGATCCCGCACATCGACGAGGTGCTCTTCGCGAAGACCTACTTCGCCCTGGAGGAGACCGGGCTCGGCTATCCGACCCTGTTCGCCGAAGCGGAGCCGGACGCGGACCGGCTGGACGCCTATCTGCGCGTGTTCTCGGACGCGTACCGGGTGAGTTCGAACAAGTGGGTGCTCGCAGGCGATCCGACGCTCTGGCCGTCCGCCGACCAGGTGCCGCAGACGAATCGAGTCCGGCGTTTCGCGGCGGCTACGAATCCTACGGATCCCGTAGGCGAGCTGGCGAGGGTTCTGGAGGCCTTCCGGGCGAGGAACCATCCGAACGGCATCGTCGACGCGGCGCCGCTGCATGTACGGCTCTCCGACCGAGGCGACCCGTACTACCGCTGCGAAAACTGCGACCGGGTTCATCTCCATCGGGGGACCGGCGTCTGCACCCGGTGCCGGAGCGCCCTTCCGACGGAACGGACGGGCGTCGTGGAGGAGCTCTGGAACCGCCACTTCCTGGCACGTCAGATCGACCGCGGGCTCGCCGAGGGGACGGGTTCGTTCCGCCTGCGCTGCGAGGAGCTCACCGGTCAGACCGACGAGCCGGCCGAGCGTCTCCGCCGTTTCAAGGGCATCTTCATTCACGACGCGGCCAGCCCCACGCCCGAACTCGACCGGGCTGCGGCCGAAATCGACCTCCTGTCGGTGACAACGACCATGGAGGTGGGGATCGACATCGGCCCGCTGCAGGCCGTGTATCAGGCGAACATGCCGCCCCAACGCTTCAACTACCAGCAGCGTGTCGGACGCGCCGGCCGACGCGGCCAGTCGTTCTCGCTCGTGGCGACGCTGTGCCGGAGCCGTAGCCACGACCTGCACTACTTCCGTCATCCGGAGTCGATGACCGGCGATCGGCCCCCGCCGCCGTTCCTGGCGACCGACCATCTCGACATCCCGCAGCGCCTGCTCCGGAAGGTCTGGCTGTCGGCGGCATTTTCCGTCCTGAGAGACGAGGACGGTCCGCGGTACCTCGGCGACGACGCTCCGCCCGACGTGCACGGCGAGTACATACCCGCAACCGCATACTACGCCGACGGGAGCACCTGGCCCGACCGCCTGCGCGGAGCGTTGCGACAGACCATCGATCGCCGGGATGGATTCGCGGCGGTGCTCGCCGCGGGTCGCGAGGGGCGCAGGGACGCGCTCCTGGCCGCGATGGATCCCGACGTCCTCGTAGCACGCATCACAGCCCTGACGGAGGCCGGGCGCGTCTACGGCGGTGGCTTCGCGCAGTTTCTCGCGGAATACGGTCTGCTGCCGATGTACGGGATGCCCACACGTGTCCGGGCGCTCTACATCGGGCCTAAGGCAGTCAATGCCGGCGAGGCCGAGTGGGACACGGTCGACCGCGATCTGGACGTCGCGATCTACGAGTTCGCCCCCGGGCAGGAACTCGTCCGCGACAAGCGGCGGCACCAGTCGATCGGCTTCACCGCGCCCATTCAGAACCCCCGACAGCTGCCCGGTACGCAGTTCTTCCCGCCTCTGGTACCTTCCGACCGCTGGTGGTCCGAGCGTCACTACCTCGCGCAGTGCGGGACGTGCGGCGGCACGACGTCGAGACCCGATCTGCCGCTCACGGACGTGGTCTGCGAGGACTGCTCGACGGAACTGGACGCGAACGCATTCCGCGAGTTCGTGGTGCCGGCCGGCTTCCGCACGAGCTTCAGGCCGCTTCCCGTCGACGAGGATTCCCGCGTCGAATCGGTCGGGCGCACGGTCACCGCGGCGATCCACCGCCTGGAGGTCGAGCCGGTCGCCGGCACGAACATGGCCGTCCATGCGGGAACGGGAGCGACCGTACTCCGCCTCAACGAGGGTCCGCGCGACGCCGGCGGCGGGCGTGCGGGCTACGACGTGCGGCACGTGACCCAGCGGCGGCTCGGACTGCCCACGGGCGCCGGCCACTTCACTGTCTTGGAGAACCAGTTCGTCGCCACGGACGTCGTCGACGAGGCTCCGACGCGCTGGCAGCCGGGAGCCATCGGGGTCGAAGCCGGACGCCGGCTCCTGTCGCGGAAGCAGACCGAGGCGATCTACATCGGCCTAAGAACGATACCGGCCGGTCTTGGGCTGGACCGGATCGGACGTCAGACGTGGCAGACGAGCGTCCGTGCAGCTGCAATCAGCGCCACTCAGCTGATCGTTCAACGTGCGGCTCTGGAGCTCGACGTGGCGCCGGAGGAGTTCGAGGCGCTCGAACCGCGTCTGCGCGAGGGCCTTCCGCTTCTTCAGATCGCCGACTTCCTCGTCAATGGATCCGGCTTCTGCCGTCGGCTCGGAGAGAGCGAGGCGGACGGACGGAGGATCGTGGTCCGGCTGATCGCTTCGATGCTGGACGAGCCCGCCGATCCGCTCGTCGGTTCGTACTTCGCGGAAGATCACAGGGCCGATTGCGCACGGGCCTGCTACCGATGTCTCCAGCGCTACGGCAACCGATCCTACCACGGTCTGCTCGACTGGCGGCTCGGGCTCGGTTTCCTCCGCGCGTTCGTCGACCCGGACTACCGCTCCGGCCTGGATGGCGACTGGACACGGCACAGGGAACTCGCGGACTGGCCTCGCATCGCCGCCACCGTCGCCGAGGAACTGGCTCGTCAGAACTCCACGGAACGTACGACGACGACTCTGGGGCGTGCGGGGCTGCCGGCCCTGCGGGTCCGGCGGGCCGGGAACGTCGAGCATTACCTCGTCGTCCATCCGTTCTGGCGCACCGACGGTCCGGCACGTGCGGCCGAGCCCCTGGCGAGCGCGATCGCGCAAGCCGGAGGCCCAGTCTACTTCGTCGACGCCTTCGACGCCGCCCGCAGGCCGGTGAAAGCCCTGGAGAACGCGCGCTCAAGGCCACGCGACGTCTGATCGGTCCATTCGGCGCGGCCTCTCGCCGGTGACGGGGCCGCCGGTGGCACATCGGACGCCTGTCGGGTCCGGTTCGTCACTGTGGACGGCACGGAGCCGAACGGCATCGACCCTCCGCGGCATGCTAAAGTCGCGACCCGGCCCTCGGGCCGGGTCGTCCTTTCGAGAACGATCGAGAGTGCGATCGAGTTTTGCGAGCGTCCATGGTTGCGGGTGTGGTCGACCTCTTCTGCGGAGCGGGAGGGCTCACGAACGGAATGGAGGCCGAAGGGCTCGAAGTACTCGTCGGGTACGACCTCGATCCGGCCTGCCGGTACCCCTACGAGGCGAACAACTTCGCCCGATTCGAACTCGCCGACGTCGGAGCACTGAAGGCGTCGGATCTGGAAGAGGCTTGGCGCGGGTGCGACGTTCGGGTCCTGGCAGGCTGCGCGCCCTGCCAACCGTTCTCCCGCTACAACCGGCGGAATGCGCCGCGCGACGAACGCTGGATCCTGCTCGAAGCCTTCGGGAGACTGGTCGACGAGACCCGACCCGAGATCGTGACGATGGAGAACGTGCCCGAACTCGTGAGGCACGAGGTACACGGCCGATTTCTGGATACCTTGAGGGATGCCGGCTACCTGGTCTCCGAGCACATCGTGGAGTGCACGGACTACGGCATTCCCCAACAGCGTCGGCGGCTCATCGTGTTGGCCTCCAGGCTCGGACCGATCGAGCTCGTCGATCCGGGCTGCTTCGGTTCCTCGCCCGCGACGGTGCGCGACACGATTTCGCCGATGCCCGTGCTGAAGGCGGGACAGGCCGACAGGTGCGATCCGCTCCACCGCTCCAGCGCTCTGACGGGAATCAATCACGATCGGATCCGCGCCTCCAGGCCCGGAGGATCGTGGAAGGATTGGAAGTCGGAACTCGTCGCTCCCTGCCACACGCGGCGCGAAGGGCGCGGCTACCGCTCGGTCTACGGGCGGATGGAGTGGGACCGTCCCGCACCGACGATCACGACGCAGGCCTACGCCTTCGGGAGTGGCCGCTTCGGTCATCCCGAGCAGGACCGGGCACTCTCGCTGCGCGAGGCGGCGCTCCTCCAGACCTTTCCGCGCGAGTACGCCTTCGTTCCGAGAGGTCGGCCGATCGAGATGCGCACGATCGGGCGACTGATAGGCAATGCCGTTCCCCCGAAGCTCGGACGGGTCGTCGGGCGGAGCATCTCCAGACACTTGGCATTCCGGAATCACCGGATCCCGACGGAACAGAGACCCGAGCAGGCCGGACCGTGACCGCCCATCGCTTCGCCTTCTCGGCCGATGCCGCCCTGCTGCGGGAACTCGGCGAGCGCCTCGTCGGCCAGCCGCACATCGCACTCGCCGAGCTCGTGAAGAACGCATACGACGCCGACGCCGGGCGCGTGGCCGTCGCGTTCGGCCCCGACGAGATCGTCGTATCCGATGACGGGGACGGCATGACCGCCCGGGAGTTCGGCGGCTTCTGGATGCGGATCGGCTCTCCCCACAAGCAGAGCATCGAACGGACGAGATTGGATCGAGCGCCGACGGGCAGCAAGGGGATCGGCCGTCTGGCCGTACAATTCCTCGGAACGCGACTGTCGATCCGCACGACTTCCAGAGAGACTCCCGACGTCCAGCTCCGCGCCGAGATCGAATGGTCGTCCGCGGCGCGGTCCGGAACCCTGACGGATACAGCCGTCGAGGTTCGGGAGGAGGCTCGGCAGGGAACGTACGCCGGCGATTGCACGCACGGGACCGAGATCGTCGTGTCCGGCCTCAATCAGGATTGGGACGAGGACGCGCTCGCGGCTCTCGCCCAACGCATCTGGCAGCTTCAGACGCCGTTCCGGCGCGAGGACGATGCGGGCTTCAAGGTGGATCTGACGCACGCGCGCCGTTCCGCCGTCGAAGCCTTCGAGACGCAAATGCGGCGCAACCTGGATATCTGGAGCGCACGCTTGAGGGGGCGCCTTCTGCCGCGCCGCTCGGGAGATCCGGCAGGGTTCCGCCGTGCGCGACTGCTGCTGGAGTTCGCAGGCGAGGATCCGATCCGGCACGACTACACGATGGAAAACTGCGATCTCGATGCGGTCGATTTCGAGATCCGGGTGTTCAGTCTCCACCGGAAGCAGCGATACGGGATCGGGGTGGAGGATGCCCGCCGCTATCTCCGCGAGCACGGGGGCGTGCACATCTACGACGCCGGATTCCACCTACCCTACTACGGTCCCGATGCGGACTGGCTGCGGATGGAGATCGACCACAGTCACAGGCTGGCGCGCTCGGAACTCCTGCCTGCGGAACTCCAGGTCGACCGCGGTTTGAACAACCTTCCGACGCTGTCGCGCGTGTACGGCGTGGTGAACGTCGACACGAGCCGGGAATGGGTCGTGGCCAGGAACGAGCGGCGTCTGAGATCCGACCGCTACCTGCAGATTCAAGCCTCGCGCGACCGTCTCGTCGACAACGCGACCTACCGGTCGCTTCGCGACATCGTGCGATACGCCGTCGACTTCTATGCCGTCCAGCAGACCATGCGCACGGCGCAGAGCGTCCTCTCCGGGGGACACGACCGACCGCCCCGAAAGGTCGGGTTCGACCGGATCGGAGAAATCCTCGACGCCGCGCGGGACGAAATGCCGGCGGGCGTGCACCGAGCGCTCTCGCGCCAGATCCGCCGAGCCGCAGCCGCGAGCGATGCCGAGGCGGCACGCGCCGCGGCCGAGGCCGAGCGCCTCGGCTCTCTGGCGCTGACAGGCCTCGCGGCACTCGCACGCGAACGTTGGGTCGACGAGCATCGCGGGGAACTCGAAACTCTGGCGGAGCGTCTGAGGTCTTCCGCGAGCGTCGACCCGACCGAAGCCGCCGACTTGCTCGAGCGGCTGCTCGACGCTTCCGGCAGTGCTTCGGGACGATCGACGGTTCCTGAATCCGCGACGTCCGCGACCCGTCGGACCCGCAGACGATTAGTCTCGGTTTTGAAGGAGGCGAGCGCCCGAACCGTCGCGCTCCACCCCGAAGTACGCTTCGACTACGCAGCCGTCGGGGAGGATCTGCGCTTGCCTGCCGGGACGGCGGAAGAGTGGTCGGGACTGTTTCACGTCCTCATGCTGGATGCCTGCGAGGAAGTGGGGGGTTCGGATCGTCCGACGGTCGCGATCCGGTCGGGGACGGAGCACGGCAGGGCGTACGTCTCGATCCTACCTTCGGGATACCGCACTCCGGGGAGGCGAACGGTCACCGACGGCGTCGCAACCGGCGAGGCTGGGGTTCCACATGCCGGTGTCGCGGCGATCGCCGCGCGACGTCTCTGCTGCGAGCTCGCTCGCGAAACCGGGAGTGGTCCCGGCGGCACCACTCTGACTTGGAACGATACGGGTGTCGCGGTCGGAGACCGAGACCGTCGCGATGCGGTTGCACATCGACCGACGTCGCGTGCCGGAGCCATGCCGGCATCCTCCTGAGATCTCTCCTCGATCTCTGGACCGAACCTCGATACCGGGCGGCGCGATCGATGTGTACGGGCCTTCCCCGGAGGGCCGACTCATGCGCCGGTGGCGCTCCTGTTCGCTTCCTCGACCCGAAAGGCGGGCGTGGACGTCAGGTCTTCGCCGATGCGCGCCGCGGAGTCCGCCCGCCTCCCATCCCCGGCGCACGGATCTCCACCCTCCTCCCCGGACGTCCGTCCAGATGCTCGAAGAAGCGCAGCATACGTGCCGTCAGCCGCTCCGGCTGTCTAGTCTCGCATTCCCAAACGAGGAGCACGCGGAAGCCATCCTCGCGCAGGCTGCGGATCGCCCGCGCGTCGCGCTTCCGATTGGTGGCGAACTTGTCCCGCCAAAACTCCCGGTTTCGGCTCGGTACGGTGGCTTTGCGGCAATTGTGATGATGGTGCCAGTAGCACCCGTTCACGAACACCACCCAGCCATGCCTGCGGTTCGCGAAGTCGGGAGATCCGGGAAGCTTCCGGACGGTCTTCCGATAGCCACGCCCGAGAGCCCGGAGAATGCTCGCGACCGCCGTCTCCGGTTTGGTACCTCGCTGCCGCACGCGGGCCATCAGGGACGAGCGGAACGCATCGGTTTCCAAGGAGACGGCTTTTCCGCCGAGCGCCACCGCTTTGCGGAAAGGTACCGGCTGTGTTTTAGGCTGCGGGTTCGAGGACATCAGGATCAGAATGCCCTCGGCTCGCATGGGTTCGATGCACTTGTTGCCAACGAGTGCGGCATGACGCCCGCCCCGGCCGAACGGACGACTTCCACGCCTGTCACGGACGCCAAAACTCGAAGCGTGAAACGTGGCTGGGCGGTGTCGGGCGAGACACCCGCGCGGCCTCCTAGGAGTATGTCTACTCCTTCTCTTGCCCTTTGCGGTCGCCCGAGCTCTGGGCGGGCGTCAGCGATGTCACTTTGAATGCTGAACTGCTCAGCCGGCGTACCGAGCCCCCTTCCCTCTTCGACACAGCAGCAGAAAACCCCATGCAATGCCCGGAACAAGAAAACGCGAGGTTATCCACAAGTCTGGGTCATAAGGAAAAGACAGACATGCGTTTTTACCTATCGGCCCAGAGTCCTATCTAACTGCCGTCGGCAAATCGACGTCTCTCGCAAATTCGGAAATTGAGAGACCAAAACCAATCGCACTGTTTTTTACTGAGATCTACTCCGCAGGGCGGCGGAGCCAAGCGTTGTCCGATGCCAACCAATTGGCGTACTCTGGTGGTCCCATCAAAACCGAATTTGGCATCGGCCGATGCACGCTTGTTTGAGCGATGGCTCAGACAATGTGCGTGCTCCCCGATTCGGCCGACATGGCCAAGCTAGGTGTGATCGCTGGCGACCGATCTCGACTGCCGAAGCATATCTAGTGCAGTGACGCGGACAGAGGATTCACGCGTACGATGAGACGTGCGAGTCTGGGCCATAGCTGAGCCGGTCTGTGTGCTTCTCGATGTGAGCAACGCGGCACGGCTGGATGCGATTGCCAACGACCGCTCCCGCCAGCTCAAACATACCCAGCGCGCCCGCATCGTCCTGCTCTCAGCCGAGCGCTTGAATGTCCAGGACGTCGCCCGGCGGGCGGGCGTCAGCCGCCCGGCAGTGTGACGCTGGCAGCGGCGCTACGCCGAGGCTGGCGTCGAAGGTCTGCTGCGCGACAAGACGCGTCCGCCCGGCACGCCGCCCCATTCGATTGCGACGGTGGCCGAGGTACTGGCGCTGACCTGCTCAGAGCCGCCGGGCGAGGTCACCCACTGGACCGGCCGGGCCGTGGCCCGCGCAGTCGGGATCTCGTTGCGTGCCGTGCAGCGGATCTGGGACGCTCACCGCCTCCAGCCGCATCGACTGCGCACGTTCAAGCGCTCGCGCGACCCGGCCTTCGCCGCCAAGGTCGAGGACGGGCACCCACCGAACCTGTTCGAGGGATCCCGGCGTCGTCGGCCTCTACATGGCCCCACCCGCCCAAGCGGTGGTGCTGTCCATCGACGAGAAGAGCCAGATCCAGGCGCTGGAGCGGACCCGCCCCGACCGTTCGCTCGCCTCCGACCATCCCGCCGCCCAGACCCACGACTATACCCGTCACAGCACCACGACGCTCTTTGCGGTCATCGACGTCTTGGCGGGCACCGTGCTCGGCCGCTGCATGCAGCGCCACCGGAACAGTGAGTTCGTTCGGTTCCTCAACGCCGTCGAGGCCGCCATCCCTCCCGGCAAGGCGATCCACGCGATCCTCGACAACGTCGCGACCCACAAGCATCCGAAGGTGCGCGCCTGGCTCGCCCGGCACCCGCGCTGGACGTTCCGCTTTACCCCGACCTCGGCCTCGTGGCTCAATGCCGTCGAGGGCTTCTTCTGAGCGCTCACCCGTCGTCGAATGTGGCGAGGCTCCTTCACCGGCGTCGTCGATCTGCGGGCGGCGATCAAACGCTACATCGCCGAGCACAATCGACGCGCCAGACCTCTCGTCTGGGCCAAACCCGCCACCGATATCCTCGCAGCCGTCAGCCGAGCCCCTGAACGATCCGTCTGAGCCATCGCACTAGGATCGTTCGAAAACATTTGCGGATTGCGCTCGATCCGTGGCGCATCGAACCGCGAAAGTCTTTGTCCACTCTCAATCCGCAGCAGAACGTCCACGACGCGTTACCTGCTTGTATCGCCGGTCAGGTGAGATGACGCCAGCTCTAGGGAATGCTTCACGGCCGGCATTGAGCCACTCGTAGGCCTAACTTGAAGCGCCCCCAAACCTTCGAGTGCCGCAGCTCGGCACCTCTTGCGGATGCTTGAAGCACAAGAATGAGGAAGGCGGAGGTCCGCTAAAGTTCAACTACTCACGCCCAACGAACTGAAACTTAACCGTTGAACCCCGTCCCCCTTGCATGGCCTCGGTAAGCAACACAGCGTTATGCATTTCTGATCTAGAACACATCGCCCCCTCTCATAGAGGGTTAGATCGATTTTGTTATAGATGTATCGCCGCGGCCCGCTAAGAAACTGCTGTTCCATGGTCCAGTCGATCGATTATAACCAAATCACAGCCAGAGGATGCAATCAATATGGAGTCGTTGGCCGGTGACAAGATCCTACCCCTTCGCGAGCACATAGCCCGGATATATCGAACTGCAGTAAATTTAAATGGCGACAAGAGAACACTCAATGAAGACAAAACTCATTGGGCTCAGATGGAATACAATCTATTCCTAGCACAAAGCATCAACTCGATATCGTCAGATACATCTTTCTTCGATCCGGAGAGCGGGCGCTACTGTAGCGGCTGGAGTTTACTAGATAGCCTCACCTCGAAGTCAACTGACGATCTTATTCTAGCGAACATCAGGTTCATGCTTTTGTGGACAGCATTCGAGTGCTTAGTAAAAACATGGCCGAATAAGCTTAATATTTCCAAAGATCCCAAGCAGAATGGAGGTGGTGCGCTCAAGCAGAAGGAGGCAACTACATTCAAAGCCTTGATGGCAAAGCTCGATGAAACGCTTCCAATGAATCTTGACTTGAAGCGGGTTCGTGATGAAGCGCTTGCCGCTTGCAGACTCGTCGGCGACATGGACAATGGACTTGCGTCGGCGTCGATGACGAAGGCTGGCCCCAGACACAAGGATACGTTTTCGTACTGTGCCGAGCTCGTCAGAGCCTTTAGAAATCATGTTACTCACGGAAACGAGATTATGCCATGGCCTGACAACGAGTCCGTGCATGCTCAACGTCTGGATGCCGTGCAACAGGCGGTCATCGACCGCCACAAGCATATGAGTCGCATCCTGCTGATGCTCATGCAAACGTGCCTCGCTTGCGAACTCGACGAGTCCATCGTAGCTCGAGCTGGCTTCGACGACGACTACGAAGAGGTCCATATACCGCTGCGTCAGTTCATATTGAAGGCGCACATGGTCGGGTGCGGCACCAATCTCAACCTCTGCTACTACGACGGCCCCTCTGTTGAGTGACCATTCGCGGCCATAAGCAGCCCGTCCGCTTGAGACCTAATAAGCATAAAAGTGGACGTTCGGCGCGATTCTGAACGCGTCGTGGCTCAGCGGCCACCTTGGGGGTGTCCGCTTGAGAGCCGCAGGCTGGTACCAGCTGGGCTGGCAACGAGCGGGCCCAGCCCCGAGCCAACACCCCGGGTCCAAACACGATTCACACACGACCTTTCCGCGAGCCGTTTGGCGAACTCCACGAGCTCTGGACCTGGCGTCCCGTTCAATCGTAGGTAATACCTAAGCGATATTATTCGAAGGAGAGGCTGCGATCACGACGCGGACACGATCAAGAACCTCATGGGCGTAGCTAGCATGCACCTGTTCAGTGGGGGGGACGGCCCAACCAGTGGTTTTGAGGCCGACGGCTTCTATTTCCGTGCTGGTTTCGGTCTCGCCCCGAGCTGGAAGCGGCCGTACGAGGAACACGATTTTTCCGTATCCCATCCGTTCGATATGGGCTCTGTCGACGCAGATAATTTCGAAAATGTCAGTCGGGGAGCGGTGATTAGAATCCTGGTCGGGCGAGCCTCCCAACAAACCGTCCTCGCATTCGGGAGCGCAATCGCCGGGCGCCCGATTGCGTACAGGTGGCCTACTCCCGTCACGATCAAGAATGTGCCGGAACTCGCAGAGCATGAGGCGTATACCGCGTCTGTGAACGGAATGAGGACCCAAGGGTGCGCTGTCGCCAATAGCGCCGTCGAGTGTGCGAACAAGATCGCACGATTCATCGGGGATGCTGATCCCATGAGACTCGGCCGTATGGCCGGACGGAGCTCGCGCAAGCACCTGAAGAAGTTTTTGCACTTCAGCGTCCTAAGTTCTCAGCTTGAGCGGGGGGCCTGATGCCGCATTTCGAGTTTTCGGTCGACGCCGCGCTTTTGCGGGAACTGGGTGAACGTCTGGTTGGACAACCCCACATTGCGCTCGCGGAACTTATCAAAAATTCCTACGACGCTGATGCTCATAACGTCGAAGTAATTTTCGACGACGACGAGATCATTGTGACGGATGACGGCGACGGTATGTCCACGTCTACCTTCCAGAATTTTTGGATGCGGGTAGGCTCTCCGCACAAACAGGAAATTACCGAGACCAAATTTGGCCGCCGCCCGACCGGCAGCAAGGGAATCGGTCGCTTAGCCGTCCAGTTCCTCGGCTCGAAGCTCAAGCTTCGCACGACCCCGCGCGGCGATACCACGAATGAAATGCTAGCTACCTTGGACTGGTCGGTGGCAACGCGCGCGCAGGAGCTGACCAAGGCTCGCGTCAACTACGTGGAGCGAAAGAGAACTGCCCCCTACGCGAGCAACGCCTTCCATGGCACGGAGATAAAGATTGAGAGCTTGAACCAGATCTGGAAGGAGCCCGAGTTGAAGGGGCTTGCCCAGCAGGTCTGGCAGCTTCAGCCGCCGTTCCGAAGAGAGGGCGCGTCTGACTTCGCTATAAGCCTGTCTCATCCTGATACAGACATAGAAGCCGCCTTTGAGAAACAGATTGGCCGTAATCTCGATATCTGGAGCGCAAGGCTGCGGGGTCGAATCCTTCAGCCAGTCTCCGGAGATTTGGAGGGCTCCCGGAGATTTCGCCTCCTGCTTGAGTTTTCCGGCGAGAATCCCGAGCGTCACGACTATGTGGTGAAGAATTGCCAGCTGCATAAATGTGAATTTGAGATTCGAGTTTTCAGTCTCTATCACAAACAACGCTTCGGCGTGCAAGTGGAGCAGGCTCGGCAGTACCTGAAGGATTATGGCGGTGTCCACATCTACGATGCCGGCTTCCACCTCCCATACTATGGTCCCGATACGGACTGGCTGAAAACCGAGATCGACCACAGTCACCGCTTGTCGGCATCCAAGCTTCTTCCCGCGGAACTTCAGATTGAGCAGGGCCTGAACAACCTACCAACGATGTCACGGGTCTATGGCGTCGTGAATGTCGACACGGGCAGGGAACGCCAAGCCGCCGTCCGCGAGCATCGGCTTCGGCTCAACGAATACCTGCAGATCCAAGCTTCGCGAGATCGGCTCGTCGATAATCCCTCGTATCGGGCGCTACGAGACGCAGTTCGCTATGCGCTGGATTTCTATGCGGTCAGACAAACGGTCCGGATGGCACCGGAAGCGACCGAGCAGAAGCGGATCGGCGAAGTCGCCTCCGCTCGCGTGCGGCGTGTCGAGGAAGTTCTCGACTCCTACAAGGAAAAAATGCCGTCACCTGTATACCGGGCGATTTCCGCGGAGGTGCGAGAAGCAGTCAGCGCGTCAGAGACGGAAGCAGAAAACGCCGTCAAGCAGATGGGCCTGCTCGGCGCTCTCGCAACCGCAGGTATTGCCGCGTTGGCATATGAGCACGAAGCGAACAAGCAACTGGTCGATCTGGAGTCTATCGCTGCGCGCCTATCTTCGGGCAGGTCCACCAACGATGCGGAATCTGGGGCGGCGCTGCAGGCCTGGATCAAGCGGGCGCGTCAGACACGCGCCCTGTTTGCCCCGTTGAACGATGCAGAGAACCGAGAGCATCGGGCAAAGCTCCGGGCGGGAGCCGTGATTGAGACCATCTCCCACAACGTAGCGCCGCTGCTCGGCGAAACGAGATTCGAGTTCGATATTCCCGACAACTTGCGCTTCCCAGACGGGACAGTGGCGGAATGGTCGGCGATCTTCCAGAACGTGTTCATCAATGCGGCTAACGCGATGCTTGATACGCCTCGGCACATGATTTCGGTTTCGGCATCCGAAGCGCGCGGCAACCATCGAATTCTGGTCCAAGACACGGGTGTCGGAGTCGACCTCGACGTAGCAGAAGATCTCTTTCAGCCCTTTTTACGTCGGCTTGAGATTTCGGCGGCGCGCCGCGAGATGGGCCTGGGGGGCACCGGCCTAGGCCTCGCGATCGTTCGGATGGTGGCCAACAACTTGAATTGCCGCGTTCGATTCACAAAGCCCACTGAGGGTTTCTCCACAGCCTTCGAACTGTCGTGGCGTTAAGGACGTCGTTCATGAATATCCTGATCTGCGACGATACTGAACAACCGCTTGCAGGCCTCAAAGGCCACCTCGCGGAACTCGCTCCCGAGGGCTCGACGGTCGACGTCGTTGCGGGAGACGCTGTGATATGTCTCGCCGAAGAGCTAGAGACCCGTCGACGTGCGACCGTAGCAGACGGGACGAAGGCAATTGCCTGGGGAGAGCACCGCCTGGATTGTGTCGACCTGCTGTTGATCGACTATAATTTCGTCCACCTCCGTGACGCCCGCGGCCTCACAGGTCATCGTCTGGCGTACTTGGCGCGCTGCTACTCCGATGCCAAGTACATCGTCGTCCTCAACCAATTTGGAGAGAACCGCTTCGATCTCACACTACGGGGGCATCCCGAGGCCCATGCCGATCTTCATATAGGACTCAGGCAAGCCACCAACGTAGGACTATGGCGCCGCGAGAAATGGCCGGAATTCCGTCCGTGGGTCTGGCCAGTGCTTCCCGACGCGGTGGCCAGGCTCGACCGATTAACTGCGGAAGTCACCGCGGCTCTCGACGCCAACGTGCTCAAGCATCTGCAATTGGACGATCGCATCGGTGCCATCCCCAGGAATGTGCGCCAGTTCCTGGGCGGAGACGACGTCACCTTCGACTCCTTCGTCCGCAAATCGGGTTACGGTTTCGATCTGTCGGACAAACCCTTCGACGACCGTGTGGTCGCGAAAGTCGCGGCGTCTAGAATCTCGAAGTGGCTCGAACACATGATCCTGGCGGCCCAGGACCTGCTAATTGATGCGCCGAGGCTCCTCTCAAGGTACCCCTCCGTTCTGGGGGATCACAACCTCAACGTGCTGAGTGATGTGCCTTTAACCCCAGCGTGGCAGGATGCACTGGCGCTTCCGGATCCGGTCAAGGAGAATGCGTACGCGAAGGTAGATTGGCTTTCGCGTCCTGCCTGGTGGCGGCCGGAATTGCTGAGCGACGAGCGGATTCCGGAAAACCAGGAGACCACGTCACCCGATTTGAGCCTTCGATTCGTAGAGGACGCATCGCGGTTCCTGCCGCCGGAGAAGGTGACGCCCTTCGTTGCCGACTTAGCCTCGCCATTCGTGCAGAGGTTCGTGCGGAAGGAGCGCAATCCGGAGATCGAATATCAGCCCCAGCTGAGGTTTGCGCTTTGAGCCAAGAATACGCCCACCTCCGCGGGCTGCTGCTGCAGTTTCCGGACTTCCAGAAGCCTTTCCAGAGCTATGACGCCGCCGAGCAGGCAATCCTGACACAGGTTGCGCGGTTACACACCTCGGCGGACCGAGCCTATCTTGAGACGAAGTTTCCAACGGCGGCCTGCAAGGGGCACATGTCGGATGACGACCGCTACGTATTCCTCACGCCCTTCAAGGAAGGTGAGTTCACCTTCCTTCCACTTCTCTCGGTCGATCTGGATTTCTCCCGACCCTGGCCGCTGGTCTCGGTCAATGCCCTCCACTACGCGGCCAAGGCAAATGATGTAATGGGCACTCGACAGCTAAGATGTTTCGCCTACCGATACGACAAGCCCGCGGCGCCTGTGGGTGATCACAACTATTTTCATGTTCAATTTGCCCACGGCTATCCCAAAGGCACCCGAAACACGAACGTCGACAACTGGATTTCGACAAAAGATCCGTCCATCCCAGTTGACGCGACCAATGGAATCGAGCTGTTTCTCTCTGCGGTGGTGGCGCTGCGAAATAGAGTGAAGCCGCGACGTCAGTATCTCGACGAGTGGCAGCAGGCTGGTCTACCGATTGCCAGCTTCCTGAAACCGATGGCCTTTGAGCGGTGGAAGCCCCCCAGACCTTAACCGGCTGTCCTTTCGGAGAGTTGATTCGACTTGAGCGGTACACCGGCGTCTTGATCCGGGAAGACGCCGCGGGATCGGCATGCGGCGGAGCAAGCCTGCTTCGGATCTGGTCAACCGGCGTCGGAGTGGCCGGATCAGGGATCCGGCCCGGCCTTCCAGCGATCGAACGCTGTCCTGTCTCCTGCAACGACTACGGCGTCGTGCAACCTACCGAGTTCGTCGACTGCGTCGTGCCACAAGCCCGCTCCTACGAACCGCTGCAACGCGCACCGCACCGTCTTCGGATGTCCGTAGCAGGACGGGAGCTTCGAAAGAGGCGTCGATGTCCGGAGATGGAACAGGGCAGCATCGACAACGTCCCGGGCACGAACGGCTCGAAGGTCGATCGCGTCGAAGATGTGGGCAATCGCCTGCCATTCATGATCGCGGAGCCCATGAACCCGGGCCTGCGCCAACTTGGTCACCTCGTCACGCCGATCCGGGTCCGCCATACGGCCCCACTGGGTCGGTCCGAAAGCAGCCTCCAAAAGACGGGCAACCGGCACCACGGCCGGCGTGCGTTCGGCTGCCGGCAATAGTCCGTCCAAGCGTGCATCGACCCGTAGCGTATAGCCGCGTCCGCCCTTGGCGAACGCGAGCTCGACGCGTGGAACGAGTGCACGGATGGACGCCAACAATCGTTGATCGTCAGCCGACTGTAGAGGGGACGGAATACGTAGGATCAGCTCGGACATTGCCCCGCGCAGCGTCGCCGCTCCCGAAGCGTCCGCCTTCGGCAAGCGATCCAGTCGCGGTAGGCATTTCAGGCGCTCCCTCAAGTCGGCCAGCTCGTTCTCCCATTTGGCACGCCATCCGGACACGCGCTCGATTGAGAAACCGCTCATGGCAGTCTTGTCCCAGGTCTGGTCGATGTCTCGATCCAACTTGATCGCCTTCGCCTCAAGAGTCGCACGTTCCGCCTCGACATCGGCGGCCAGACGCCGAGCCTCATCTCGATAGGCGGCTTCGAAGGCTTCGACCGTCCGCTCGTTCACGATACCGTCGCGTACCATACGCAGGATATTGCGCTCGACGTACGCCTGCCCGACGGAATGTCCGATTGAGCAGGTGCCCTTTTCGACATAGGCGGAACATTGCAGCCGCCTGCCTTGGGCTGAATGTTTCACTACTGACGTCATGGCGGCACCGCAGGAACAATGTATCCGCCCCGGCAGCAACTGATCGTGTTTCTTGCTTGCCCGGACCCTGACGGTCGCGCCGCTCTTGGCCAAGCGGTCCTGAGCACGGTCCCACAAGGCCGTATCGACGATCTGCCATTCCGGAACCTCGACGACGACCCAATCCTCTTCCGGCCGCATCAGAAGCGTGCGTTTACCGGTATCCGGGTGCCGGCGGGTCTCGGTGCGATTGTAGAACAACACGCCTTTGTAACGGTGATTGCGCAGTAATCCGCTGCCGTCCTTCGCGCTACCCCGAAGTCCCGCCGCACTCCATTGCTTACCTTGCGGGCTCGGTATCTCCTCGCGATTGAGATGCCGGACGATCGCTCGAACCGGAACTCCCTCGTCGAACATCGTGAATACGAGATGCACGATGGCGGCCTGCTCTACGTTGACGACGAGGTAGCCGTGTCCCTGAGAAGCCGAGGAATAGCCGTAAATGGATCCCTTCGGCGCTCGCCCTTGTTCGGCCGCCTGCTTCGACCCGGCCTTGGTCCGAATCTTCAGCTGAGCTCGCTGCTCCGCACTGAGGAAGCCGTACATGGCGATCTCGGCCAAACCGAGCTTGCCGCGCATGGACGCATGAAGTTCGACCCCATGATGCTCCAGAGTCCGGTGCAGCTCGCCGAGATGACCCAGGTCGCGCGAGAGGCGATCGGCGTCTTCGACGACGACGAGGTCGAAAACTCCCCGCGCGACCGACGAGAGCAGATCGTTCAGGCCGTCGCGCGTGACGATGTAGGCGCCGGACAGAGCGCGATCCGCGAAGCGGTCGGCCGGCATCACCAGTTCGGCACCGATCTTCTCGATGTATCGCTTTGCGCTCTCGATCTGCCGCGTGATGCTGTCCTCGTCCTGGTTCGAGGTCGAGTACCGTGCATAGATGACGGCGCGCGGACGGCGAACCGGCTGTGGCTCCTGAACGGAGCGAGCTCTCCAGTCCGCCGACAGTAATTCGATTTTGTTCCGGCTCGGGGATTCCGGGCGCTTTAGCGAGCTATGGTTGTTCATGGCTGTCTGCTTTCGCCTGAGACGCAGGCGTGCACGTGCGCAGCTGTGAACTGCGGGCAGGCCTCATCCTTATTTTTCGGGAAGACGGACGAACGTGGTCAGCCGCACGATCGCGCGGAGAAGCCCGACTCTTCGGACCCGTCGTGGTCGGCGAGTGCTCTCGGACGACGGACCATCGTCGGCCGCCCGAGAGGTTCTGCGGCTACTTCCGTGCTTCGGACTTCCAGTGGTCGAAGTATGTGGCATCAATGCCTGCGACGACCGGCGATTCCGCTTCCGCAAGAAGTGAGATCACGTTTGCCCAGGTACCGGATCGGACCAGCTCGGTCATGGCAGCGTTCAGGGTGACCGCGGAACCGAACCGGGGCGGCGCGCAGATGATCGGAACCTTCGTCCAGGTATGGAACAGGAGAGCGTCCACCAAGCGCCTCGGCTCCAGACGGCGCCAATTGCGACGGGCGAAGAGATGCTCCACGACCTCCCAATCGTCGTCCGCCAGGGCGAACAGCTCCCGATTTGCCGCGTCCAGTGCAGCCGCCGCACGATCCGGATCACCGAGAAAGCCGAACCGCGGTCGATCGAAGAGCCGCTCAATGGTGCCGGCAGTCTTTGTGTGTCCGGACCAAGCCGCCGGCGAGACGCGGATCCGATAGCTTCGATCTTTCGCGGAAAGATCGATCTCGATCCTATCGACCGCACTCCTGAACGTGTCGATCAGCTCCCGATCGTTCGGATCACGAGCTTCGAACGGTAGACGTCCGAGCATCGTGGCGATGACGGCACTGAAATCGACGGCGGCACGGGATCCTCGGTCCGACTCCGTGTACTGGACAGTCAACGTCTCCAGCTCGGATGCGATGCCGCGGATCTCGCTTTCGAGCCGCTCGCGCAAAGATGCCAAGCTCTCTGCGGACAGCCCGTACGTCTCCGGCTCCATCGTCGCGTCGAGTTGCGCCTCGACCTCGACCATACGACGCTCGAGCTGTGCGCGCCGCTTCGTATAGGGCTCGCGAACCCTGCCCCTCGTCGGCACCCTCGAAGCCGGTGAACTGGTTCCGGACAGGCCTTCGTCCCGGAGCAGCCGCAGCACGTCACCTTCGATGACGGCAGCCGCAATCGTCCTCTTGCGGGCACAGGTACCCGCCCGCGTACTGGCCGAGCACGCCAATCGATATCTGCCCCGCAGGCCGACGTAATGCATCCGCGAACCGCACGGGCAGAAGATGCGCCCGACCAACATACGCGGCGTGCTCGCTGCGGAGCGTTTGAAAACCCCGCCTCGCTGCGCGAGACGCTGCTGTGCGGCCGCCCAAGTCGCGGCGTCGACAACAGCCAGTTCCGGACGATCATTGACGATCTGATCCTGTCTCGGAACAGCGTGCTCAGTTGTGCGACCTGTAACCGGATCCCTTGTACAACGGGTGGCCCCAAACGTCACTTTTCCGACGTAGATCGTACGGGCGAGCAAGCCACATCGACTTGCAAGCACCGCATCGGACCACGCTCTGCCTTTAGCACTCGGGATACCGTCGTGGTTCAGGCCGATCACGATCGAGCGCACGCTCGCGCCTTGAGCGTATTCGCGGAAGATCCGCCGGACGACTTCAGCCTCGGTCGGCTCTACGACGAGAATACCTCTGCTGCCTGGCACCGTGCGGTATCCGTACGCCACCTTTCCGACGGATCGGCCCTCCGCGGCGGCCATGCGCCTGCCGGCACTCGTTCTCAGGACCAGCTGACGCCGCTGTTCCATGCTGAGGAAGCCGTGAACAGACAACATCGCCGGCTGCAGACGTCCCTGCACCGCGAAGTGGATTCCGCCACCATGATGTTCGTAGAGCTTGTGGACCCGATGGAGTTCGGCAAAATCGCGGGTGACGCGATCCGGGAGTTCGGCACACATCAACGTGTGGCCGCCCGCTTCGAGATCCTGCAGCATGGCCTTATAGGCCGGGCGGTTCGGATGCGTACCACTCGACATCCTGTCGATGTAGATCCGCGCTTCGGTCGGCTGCGGCGCCCCGATACTGTCGAAATACGCGCGGCACGCCTCTATTTGCCGCTCGATGCTTTCTTCTGTCTCATCCGGACGCGGCGAGTATCGGGCGTATATCGCCGTTACCGTAGCCCGGCTTGCAATTTTTCGATCCGTTGCCGCGAACCACTGGCTTCCCAGGAGTTGCTCGATCTGCGGATCAGTTGCCGCCCGCTCGTTTTCACGGTGGTTGTGTTCGAAGTTGTCGGTCACGATCGTGACTCCTCGTGTAAGATTGCCTCAAGCATGCTTCGACGATGTCGAAGGCGCGCAAACGTCCTTCGACTCCGATGAAACGAGTTTCTTCGAATGAAGACCGAGCCTCATTCACGTCTGTCTTGAAATCCCTTCCGGGTCGGGGGTTCTTTTTCACTTGTGTACTCTCCTGTCGCGGGTCTCGACTGAGACAGGATCGAAATGGAGGCCTCGATCAATCGGAGTCAAGCATGTCGGCCACGAGTCTCGTCGACAAAATCGTCGAAGCTATGTTGTGGTTAATGAACTTCGAGCAGACGAAACGATGTCAAAGGTCGGGTTGGTCCGCTCGGCAGCCGGCTCGCGTGATCCTCGTTCGACGACGGAAGCTCTCGCGCACGGCCCAACGAGCGAGTGCGCGGACGAAGTCGATGGCTGCGCTCCGTCCCGCCTCGGCAGCCCCGAACTCGGGTTCCGCGTAGTCTATCGGCGACGGGGCGGTGGCGATTGGACTGCGCGACGGTCGATCAGTCATCGTCCCCTCCCCGGTGGGGCATCTCTCGCGGTTCGAGTCGGTAGAAGCGCGAGTACGTCCGCGCGTAGCCGGCGATCGGATCGAAGGTGACGAGTTCGCTCGTCCTGCAGCTCTGCCCGTCTTCGATCTGAGGATGTCCGACGACGGTCCCGAGCAAGTATGGAAGCGGATGTAGGTAGACCCTCCACTCCGACAGGTGCGGTGCGCTTCGAAGGATCTCGTCGGTAGGGTGCTCGCCGCGGGCGATGCGTTCGAGATCCTCGGCTAGAGCGCGATACTTTCGAGCCCTGCGCGCGAGGTCGGGAAACGGGCCGGGACCACGGTTCAAGATCGACATGAGGCTGCTCCCTCGATTGCCGCCAGGCGAATCCGCCCTGCGGACGTCTCCGCTCGCGTCGTTCGAGCGCGACAGCCGGTCGGCTGGTTCTACGAGGCGTTCGAGGCCGACTGGCGCTCCGGCACGATCCCGAGCGTCGCTTCGATCTCCGCGCGGCCGACCGCGCGCTGTACGACCAGCACATCCGTGAGGCGGTCGAAGCCGGCCCTTCGTTCCAGGAGAATGGAAGCCGCGACATCGGAAGCGCGCCGCAGATCACGCTCGATCGTGGTCTCCAGATCGTTCGAAGCCGCTTCGAGCGGGCGAACCGCTATCCGCTCCTCCAGTCCCCAGCTGCAATGCATGCGGCCGCAGATCTCGGTCGCTACGGCCAGATCGGAAGCGGACCCATTGCTGGGGTCACCGAAGACTAGGATCTCCGCGGCGCGTCCTGCCAGATAGACTGCGAGCAGGTCGCGCAATCCCCCGGCGGTCGGGTACATGTCCCGGGCACGCAGGCCGGTCAGGCCGCCTCGCTCGGTGGTGCGGTGAAGGCTTATGGATTGTACCTCGAAGCCGAGGGCGTGCGCGACCACGGCGTGGCCGCTCTCGTGCACCGCTGCTCGAAAGTCGTCGGCTCGGGTCGGTAACGTGTCGGTCGCGTCGATCTCGGCCAGGAGATCGGCAGGCGAGAGGGCACGTGCCGCCCGTCTGGCGCGGCCGCGCGCCCGCCGTACCCAGGCGGCGCAGTCCGCCCCGGTGCCACCCACGGCTCGCCTCGCCGCGTCGGTCAGATCCTCGTCGGGGAGGTCCTGACCGAGATGATGGCGCAGGATGGCGGCGAGATCGACAATGGAAGGGAGTGGGATCGTGATGCATCGGTCGAACCGCCCCGAGCGCAGGATGGCGGGATCGATCCGATCGCGATCGTTCGTGGTGCCCACCAGAAGCACTCCGGCACGACCGCCGGCGCCATCGAGGCACTCCAGAAGTCCGTTGACCACCAGGGTCCAGTATTCCCGTTCGCGATGTGCGAACTTCCGCCGATCGCCGAACGAGTCGAGCTCGTCGATCAGTGCGATGCATGGGGCCGCCTTCCTCGCGGCTTCGAAGAAGGCGCGCATCGCCTTCAGGGTCGATCCCAGATGGGCGTCGCCTTCCGCCTGCCAACGAGCCAGCGATCCGGCGACGAGCGGAACCCCCGCCTGTCGCGCCAATGCGTCGGCGAAGGAGCTTTTGCCCGTACCCGGCTTTCCCGCCAGGAGAACCGCCTGCTCGCACGCGGACCAGGAAATGCTGTTCCTGGCGTAGGCCGATAGATCGGTAGCCGCGGCCAGCCCCCATTCGAGGGCGGGCCCATATCCAGTGAGATCCTGCAAACGAGGAGCATCTGCCGATCGACTTCGGCGCAATCGGCTCTCCAGCACGGCGCATAGCCGATTGAGCGCGCCCTCGGCCCCGCGGGCGGGATGGATGGCGATCCGCAGGTCGGCCGGCTCGATCGCTCCAGCGGCATCTTCCGCGATTCGTCGGTTCGGTACGTTGCCGACGACGTGGTCCAGAAGAAGCTCGACCGCCTCCGGGTCGAAGGCATCGACGACGAGCCGCTCCTCACAGGCTCGCAGAAGGTCGCTCGGAAGCGATGCGGACAAGCCCGCCGTCACACCGATCAGGGCACGGTGCTCGCGCAGAGCTCGAGCTGTGCGGGACATGCCGTCGGAGTCGTACTGACGGCCTCGGGTCCCGGGTTCGACGACGATCGGTCCGCGGCGGGATCCGGCGGTATCGGTCCGTATCTCTTCGCCGCGTCGCGGATCGGAGCCGAAAACGGCGCCGATCGCAATCGCCATCGGCTCGATCCAATCCGCATGCGGAACTTCGACGATCACGACGGGTGCGGACGTCTCGATCCTCTCCCGGAGCTCGTCACGCGAGGCGAGACAGTATCCGAGCAGAATGGTCGCGCCGATCACCTCGGGCCCGAACTTTTCCGGGATCCGGCTGCGATCCAGGCACGCAGCCTCGTCGCTGCGTCGTTCCGCGAGTCGTGCGAGCAGATGTCGGACCATCGCCGACCGCCCCCCGCCCGCGGATCGGGGTGCGACTTGTACGTCCTTCCGGATGCCAGCAGACTCGGTCATCATCGAGCCCCGCCGGTCGGTGCGGGAACGTCCACCAAGCCGGGAAACGCCAGCTCGATCATCGCCAACATCTCCCGCGAATGGTTCCTGGAAGCAATCGAACGAGCGGCCTCGGAGCGCTTCCTCAAGGTCGAGAACACCAACCGGGTGTTCCCACCCCGATGCACGGCCTGCTCGATTTCCGTCAGAGCGGAGGAGCGCTCCGGTTCGCGCGAGGGAAGTCCGCCGAGGAGCAGGATATGGTTGGAGCCGCACCGGTTCCTCCCATTCGACAGCGACACGATACGTCGGTGCCAATCCTTCGCGGTCAGGAGCCTCACGGTGGACCGTCCGTCGGCTCCGCATCCGACCAGCATGCAGGCCTGGATGCCGACACCGGGGCACAGCTCGGGCAGCAACCCCAGACTGGTTACGGGAGCGAACACGATCCATCCGCCCCGTCCGCGCAGATGGAAGGCGAACTCGCCGAACGGATCTCCGGCGAGCGTCAACTCGTATCGGATCGCACCCGCGGCCGCCGGCGGCTGGCTCCTGCGCGGTCCGCTGACCTCTTCGGCGTGGCGCAGGGCGAGTCGGCAGGCCGATGCCGGAGTGACGACACCACCCAGCGCGAGGGAGCACAGTTGCCGAACGGTTGGATCGGCGACTCCTGCGAACTCGCTCAGCCTGATCGGCAGGGGCTGATCGGACCCGGTCGCCGCGAGAGGAGATCGGCGCCCGGAGAGGCTTCGTACGAGCTCCGCCACGCTCCGTCTTCTCGGAGCGGCGGACGACCTGCGGGCGAGCGGTCGGCCGCTCGGAAATTCCACGACGATGCTGCTTCCGGCCATGGCCCGCCCCCATCTGAGACAGTGCGTGCAGGACGGAGCGCGAAGCTCCGTCGTTCGCGAGCGAGGTCGGGTCTCAGGCCGACCCGATCTCCAACTCGGCCGCATCCGGCGAAGTGCTGGTCGGTGCCCGATCGGTCCGGAGGATGCGCCACCCGAGCTTGTCCCAGCTGGACATCCGACACCGAGACCCGAGCCGGACGATGCTCAGGTCCGTGATCGCCGATGCGAGATCCAACGAGAGGTGGCCACCGAACACGAGGCCGAAGATGCGCTCGCGCGCGCCCGGACTGTCCAACGCCGCCACGCAGGCGTCGAGCGGGGCTTCGCCGCCCTGCGTCTCGATCCAGCGGATCAGCACATCCAGGTCGCCGCAGGCCGGCGCCTTCTTCGCATGAAAGACGTGCTGAGCGTTGGCGAGGCGCGGCTGCAGCCTCACGTCCGTCGGCGGAACTACCAGGATCCGATGGCCGGCGGCGGACATCTCGAAGCCTACATCGAACGTCGGGCCCTGCAGCCGGGGTAGATTCCACGTGCGGTCGGTCGGAAGGATCACCCCGTACTCGAATTCGGCCTCCCGGAACCGGAGCGCGGAGACGGCGTCCCCTCCCAGACCTCTTCGCGCCAGCGAACTCCTGAGCTCTTCGTCGCGACCGAGGCGGACGGCCCCGCAGACCGAAGCCAGGACCGTAGCCTCGTACTCCAAACGCTTCGCGTTGTAGCAACCTCGTCGCATCCGCCAGCGAAGGGCGGATCTCAATGGGGGGTTTCTGGGTGGGAAGGCGTCCTGGGGCATGTGACTGCCTCGATCCCGGGCGCCTCTGAACGCCCGCGCATCCGCGAATGCCGATCGAATGGGTTCCGCCACGCGGCACGGAGCCGTGCCATGCGTGCGCATTCCTTCATCGAAGGAACGACGCGGCTCGTCTCGCTTGACGAAACCGCCTGCACAGCCGATCTTGAAGGTATCGGATGTCTATCCGATCCCGCCGGCCTCAAGAGGTCAGTTTTCGGCGCATCGCACTGCGCCGTACTGCTCGACTCACTTTGACGACTATAATGCACATAGGGTCCAACGCAAGAGAAAATTTGGATTTTCTTCGCGCGCGGCATTTTCGAGCGGCGCGTGTGCTGCTGGATTGGACGCAGGACGAGCTCGCCCGGAAGGCGTCCGTCGTGAGACGCACGGTCGTGATGCTGGAATCGGGCGGATGCCGTACCCAGCCGCGCAAGGTGCAGGCCGTTCTGGCCGCCCTGGGAGCCGGCGGCATCAGGTTCTCCTGCAGCGCCGAAGGCGAGGTCAGCGTGATCGACGGCAATGCTCGCCTCGGTGCCGTTCCCAGCCCCGTACGACGCGGCGCGGCCCGAGACGGGATGCTGCGGACGAGAATCAGCGGTCGTCGGCCTGCCGCCTTATGAGCTGCCAGGGCTCAAGCCGCAGCGCCGCCGCCAACCGTTCGAGATTGTCGATCGAGAGGTTTCTCAGACCACGCTCGACGCCGCTGATGTATGTGCGATCGATCTGGCAGAGATCGGCAAGCGCCTCTTGACTGAGTTCCTTCTCGGCCCGGATCCGCCGGAGATTCGTGGCGAGGATCTCCCGAAGAGCGCCTGGATGGGTCCGTTTCACGCGCGCATCGGGCGCGAGCGTCGACGATAAGGCGACGGATTTTAAGTCACATTCGTCATTGCTGGCAGCCGCTCCTGCTCTTCACCCTCATTTGGGGGATTAGACCGGGATGGACGCCGATCCACGTCTCTCGTCGATCGTACAACCTGTGGACGACCTTCGATGCCGGCGCACTTGGGTATGGCTCGGCTGCGGGAGCGGGATGATCTCGGCCAGTTTCCCGAAATTGCGAGTGGCGGCGAAGTTCCTGGTTCAGTACGCAGCGGAAGGAACGGACGTGGAACGAAGCCGTTGCCGAACCGGACCGGCATCGTTACGGTCCGGTCGTGCCTCCAGGCGGCGTAGCACCCGCGAGGGAACCCGGGCTCCGCCTTCCTAGCCCATTTACGACACGGCCCGATGACGACGAAGAAAGGTGCGGCCGCTCCGAAGAAGGTGGCCGACAAGGACACGGCACGCGGCAGCGGTCGAGGCGGGAGGAAAACGGGGGGATTGGCGAAGCCCCGTAGGCGATTGAAGGCCGCCCCCGATTGGGGCGCGGATCCAGATCCGGGGTACCGGCCGCCGAGCGGAATCACCGAGCCCGCGGCCGATCCGAGCATCCCGCCGAAGAACGCGCGACTTCTCCCATTGCACGAGGTGGGTAGTCGTCGTTTCGAGGAGTTGTGCCTTGAGATTTTGAAGGATGCCCATCCGGATATCGTCGTGCGTAGTTCTCTAAAGCGCACGAGCGGCGTCGAGCAGTTCGGCGTCGACTGCGAGGGCTTCGACGCCGATCACGAACCGGCAGTCGTAGTCTCCTGCAAATGCTATCTCAAGGTGAACGCCTGGGATATCCGGATCTGGGTCGACGAATTTCTGAAACACATCGACGGCCATTGGAGCGGGAAGAAGGTCCGGATCTTCATCCTGGCAGTCACGCACGAATTCAACGACGACAATCTGAACGACGCGACCCGAAAACTCGTGGCGAGGTTGAGGCAGCGGGGCATCGACTTCAAGCTTTGGAACGCCGACCTCGTCACCGGACTCGTCGCCAGAGATGCGAACAAGGTCGCGCGATATTTCCACGAAGCGTGGGTCGAGGTTTTGGCCCGCAATGCGGGGCAGAGCGTCTCGACTGTCGCAGGGAGTGCTCAGTTCGGTGGCGCGGACATGCGCCGACTTATGGAGCAGGCCCTCGACCAGTTCGCAGCGGCGGGCACGCGCCAGCTCGGCCCAGCCCTCGGCGGCCGCTTGACGGAGGCTGTCGCGGCGGTGCGGCGGGGGCGCCCCTCGGAGCTTCTGCGTTGGTACGAGGAGACGCGAGGGGACGATACCGCCTGGAGGACCCTGCGACCCGAGGTTCAGGCAGAAGCGTTGCGCGCCGTCGCGGTTCTTCACATCCAGGATGGCGAGACTGGTCCGGCTGGCCCTCTTCTCGATGAGGCCGACAGCTTGAACCCTGCATCGGACCCTGTCGAACGCGCCCTTCTGCAACGATCCATCGGGCCGATCGGCGACGCGCTCGCGCTTCTGCCGAATCCGTCCACGACCCGCGGCAAGGAGCTCAAGGTCGCGCTCCTGATTGAGGCCGGCGCGATCGACGAGGCTCACGCGCTCGCTGCACTCCCCGGTTCGGAGTCGACCGAGCAGCTCCTGCGACTCCGAGCGATGATCGCCTTCCTGAACGGCAACCGCGAGTTGGCCCTACGCGAGGCGCGCTCGGCCGTCGGCAGGGCGCCGCACGATTTTCTGCCGCGGCTCACACGGGGGATGATCCGCCTCAACGCCGCCATGGCCGAAGGCGTGACGCCGCAGTTCGGGCGTGTTCCGCAACCGATCAACGTCGGCCTCGTGAGGGACGATCCTGCGGCGAGGACGCTGCTGGACGGAGCGGTTGCGGATTTCGAAGCCGTTGCGGGAGCACTCGAAACTTCGGCCAGCCACGGTGTCGAGGTCTGGCAACTCGCCGCGCTTCTGCTGCATCCGGACCGCCGCGAGGAGGGAGTCAGGCTCGCGCGTCGGCTCCTATCTCGCGAACCGCTTGAGCCGATGGCCGTCGCCTGGGCAAACAACTGCAACGTACCGAGACGGTCGGGCCATCTCAGGAAGCGACTGGGCGACGTCATCCGGAACGGCCGCGGGTCGCCGGCGCATCTCGTGGTTCTGGCCACGATGGTTGCGAGCGGTCGACACCCGGAGCGTGGCGCGAAGGTCCTTCGCCGCTACCGGGGCTCGTTCCCCCGGGCCACGGAGTTCCTGGACAACTGGCGCGCGCAGTTCGGAGACCGCGACGCCGGAAAGGACGATCCCTACGCCGTCGCGCTATGCTCGGCCCTCCACGACGGTGACGAGAAGCCTCTCATTGAGCATCTGCTCGCTGGAGACGTGGGAACTGAGAACATCCTATCCGGCGCCGAGTTCCTCGCGTCCCGCTCCGCATGGACCGGTGTGAACCGGCTGCGGTCGGCGCTGATGAAGATCGGCACCCGTCGGACGGTGGAACTCGCCGTCCTGGCGGCGATACTTGCAGGCGAGGCCGAAGAATGCCTGACCCTGCTCCGCGACATCGAGCAGTCCTCGGGAGGCAGCGGCCTTCCGCTCCCGCTGATCCACATGCGGATCCGGGCGAACGAGGATCTCGGCCGGCACCAGCCGGTCATCGCCGACCTTCAAAAGATTCGTCAGGGCGACGCAGATCTCGCTGTCGGACGACGCCTGCTCGACACCTACATCCTGATCGGCGCGATCCCGGAGCTTCGCAACGAGGCCGAACGCGCGCTCGCGGCCGGACAACTCGACCCTGAACGAGCGCTCAGGGTCGCGAACGTCCTGCGGGCGCATGCACCGAACGTCGCGCGACGTGCGCTCACCTCGGCTGCCACCGAGGAGATCCGCCCCGATCTCGTCGGCCCGACGCTTTCGCTGGCAGCAGACCTCGGCGACGAGGAGACGAGGTCGCGGATGTTGAGCCTGTTCCTCGCGCCGGAGCGGGAGGGACGTGGCTTCCACGCTTTCGGTTCGATCGAGGAGCTGCGCGACTTCCTGGCGTCCGGCAACACCACCTACAGTGCGAATTTCGCGAAATGGACGTCGGGACACGTTCCGGCGGCGGCGGTCATGGGTGGGGATGGTACGACCTTCGCCCGGCTTTTCCTGGCGGAGAGCGCGCACCGCTGCAACGACATCGGCGAGACCTTCCCTATGCTGCTCCGCTCGGGCGCGCTCCGGGCGCCCTTCGGCGGCCTTGCAGGAGGCCTGCCGGTGCTCCGCATGGATCTCTCGGCGGTGCTGCTCGCGACGCGGCTCGGCATCTTGACCGAGCTCGACGCGGCCTTCTCGATTGAGGTCCCCCTTTCGATCCAGCCGGCGCTGATCGAGATGGAGAATCGCCTACCGAACCTCGGGACCGAGCGGCTGGCCGAGTGGGAAGCCATGCTCGATCCGGCCCGAAGCAGGCTCCGTCTCGCCGATGCCGTGCCCGCCGATGCGATTTCGATCGACGACGAGGACCACCCGGGTGCGTTCTCCGTCGAGATCGTCGGCCGATTGCTGGCGCAAGCCTTTGTAGCCGGGCGCATCGACCGGGACGAACTCGATCTGATCACCGAGCGGATCGGTCCGGTGCCCGCCGTGCCCGGTGAGCGGATATCTTCGGCCGTGGCCACGTCCCGAAGCGCCTATGCCCTTCTGGAAGCAGGCATTCTCGACAAGGTCCTCCTCGGCGCGCACCTCCATCTCCGGACGACCGAGGCCGAACGCGGCCGCCACGATTTGGAGAACGCGCGAGCCTCGGCGGCCCTACGGGCAGCGATAACTGGATTGAGAAGTCACATCTCCGAGCAGCTGTTGGCAGGCTCCTGGACGTCGATCGCACTGCCACGCAACGGCCTCCCGACCGACCTGCACATCGAAACGCTTCCGTTCCGCTGCCTCGCGGAAGTACTCGCGGCGCAGTCCGAGGCGTCCGCCGACGCGGCCTACTGGGTCGAGGACCGGGCGGTCGCCCACGGCCGCCACGCAGGCGCCATCGATGTGTTCGATGTGCTTGAACACCTCCGCGAACGCCGTCTCATCGACGACCGGCGTCGCCGAACGCTTCTGCGAAGCCTCAGGTCGGCAGGATACCTGTTTCATCCCGTCGATCTCGACGAAGTGCAGGCGAAGGTCTTCGAGGCGCCCGAGAGCGACGGCTCGCTGATCGAGACGCCGCCGCTCCAGGAACTCCGGCGCTGGTTCGCCCTCGAAGCGCAGGCGCTGCACTTCATCAATCCGAACGTCGGGATGAACGAGGAGGGCGTCGCCGGCGGCGAGATGAACCACGTCCTGAAGGTCCTGGGGCTCGCCCGCCGGATGCTGGAGCGCATCTGGAACGACCTGGCGGCCGACGTCCGGACGAAGCGAGCTCGCTCCTCCTGGGTATGGACGAACCTCAGGGTCGACCGGGTCCAAGGTCTGCCAGCCGATGCGACGCCCGAGACGCGCAGACAGATGCTTGCGATCTCGATCGCCCACACCCTCGACCTCCCGCTCATGTCGTCCCTGTCGCAGGGCGGGGATATCGCGACGACCTTCGAGCCCTTCGTCGATTGGTTCGTGGCCGAGCATCTCGATCCGCTCGCCAAGGCCGATCCCGATGCCGCGGAGAGCGTCGTAGACGTCGTGGTGGCGGTCGTCGGGCCGATCGTCGGGCGAACGACCGACATTCCGGAGACGGACCCGGAGACGGTGCGGAAGTTTCTCGCATTGCGGGTTCATCGCTTCCTGCAACTGCTTCCGAAGCGCTGGCGAGACAGGATCGAGGACCGACCGGGCATCCGGAAGCTCCTCGATCTCGAATCGGCCATGGTCTTGACCATCGCCGACGAGGATCAGGTTCCGGTCGCGAAGCTCGCGGTCGCGTGCGCGGAGGCCTATGCGCAGCGGATGGAGTCTACCTCCGTCCTGGTCGAGCCCGACCGTCGGCGAGGCCTCCGGCTCGGCTTCTGGAACGACGGGGCGACGATCAAACTCGACCTGACGATCGGCGAACGAACCGTTAGGCTCGAACCTTCCGTCGCGGCTCTGCTGCTGCCGGAGCCCGAGGCGCGCGCGGCGGCACTCGCAAGAGTCGATGGGTTGACGGACCGCCTCGGATCGATCGGGCCGGACGACCTCAAGCGGATCGCGCGGATCGAACTCGCGGACGCCCGGTTCGAGGCCTTTTCAGCCCTCGAAAGAAACGATTTCCACAGTGCGTCGGGGCGTATCGGAGCAAGCATCCGCGAGAGCGGAAAGCTTTCACTCGACGACATCGAACTTCCTTCCGTCGAGGCAGTCCGCTCGTACCTTCGTCGAACCGCTGGCGGGAGCGCCGACACCTGGAACCGGCTGGCAGAAGAGTTCGGGACCATGGAGGCCGGCCGACGCGCCGCGGGTCTGCCGCTCGACGCGCCGGAAACGTTCCTCGGTGCATACGGCGCGTCACCGGACGAGCCCGACGACGACGTCCGCCGCCTCGACGCCTCGACGCCACTTCATGCCCTTCTGCGGATACAGGGCGCCGTCGCATCCGGCGGCCACGCAAACGCGATCGCCGCAGGTACCGGAACGCTGCTCGAGGCCGTATCGAACCTCGCCAAGCTCTTCGTGGCTCTCGTACGCCACGGTACGGCGACAGGCCTCGGCCGGGAGGATTGGACATCGCTGGAACCATCCGAGCGGTTGCAGCTGCTCTGGGTCTACGCCGACCGAATGACGGAGGTCCTCTCGCCCCCTGGGATAGGGATGGAGCCGATCGCCGATTGGATCGCCGGGTGGACTCGCTTCGATCTCGTCGACCAAGCGCACATGCATCGGCAGCCGGCTTGGTACGATCTCCTCACCCACGGACTGAACCCGGAACGCTTCGAGGCCCTGCTCGCCGCCCGTGCGCTTCGGATCCTGCCGGTCGGCGAGGCCCGCGACCAGCTCTCGGCACATTTCCGCACGAGACTTGGGTACACGTCCGACCAGGGTTGGTTTCCATCGTTGGGCATCGCCAGGCCATTTTCCGAGGCCCCCGCCGAGGTCTGGCCCGCGTCCGATCCGTTGGCAGTCTTCATTGAGGCGGGATGGTTTCCCGCGTCTCATCCATTCGCTGAAAGGAGTGACGACGCGATGGCGAACCGGCTCGTCGCCGAGGCGGCCGGGCAGCCGGACCCCTTCATCATCCCCGTCCTCTTCTCGATCATCGACGTCTCGAAGGTGACACCGGCGACGGCCGGGAAGATGCGCGAGCTGCTCGACCGGATAGAGGCGGAGGCGATGCTGGAGCCCGAGGTCGCCGGCGCCTCCCACGTACTGTCCGCACGCGGCAGTGTCGCCGCCGCGCTCGGAGACGTCGACGAGTTCCGGACCGTTCTGGAGAAACAGGCCCGTCGCGCAGCCGCCAAATGGCGCGACGAACGGCTCGCGGCCCCCCTTCGCTCTTCCACCGCCAATGCCGCATACGAGGGATTGGTCGACAGCGCGTACCGGCACGCGAGATCGGTCGCCGGCGATAGCGGGGCCGTGCTGAGAACCTTCGCTCTGCACGTCGCTGCGATCGTTCGAGCGTGGCCGAACTGTCGACAGGCCGCGATCAGCACGCTGGACGCGTTCATCCGAGGCAGTTCCTGCGAAGACGCGCGCGACGCCTGGCCCGTCCTTCTGAAGATCAGAAGCGAATAGATCCGATGGACCCGGCATCGTGTCCGCTGCGCGATGCCGCCTGGAGCAGGGAGACGGGTGCGCCCGCTCGTCGGATCGCCGCCCATTCCGCCACTGGCGTTAGGCGAGCGCCGGATGCGCTCCGAGCCGCGGCATCACCGCGCAAACGAACGTCCAGCGGCCGATCGGCCAGGCCTCGTGCGTGCATCCTCGAAACGAGGACCAGTACAATCCACTTTCGTCCGTAGTCCGACCGGTCGGATCTACCCGGCCTTGCGACGTTCAGCCTTGAACGCTTCGGCCGACGCCTCCGCGTCGTCGCTACCGTAGTCGTACACGTACGCGGGCGCATCGGTCACGGTCACTCTGGTTCCGTCGACGACGTAGGGAACGAGTTTGAGGATTTCCGGAAACAGAACGGACGGCGGACGCGAGCCGTATCTATCGGCCTTCGTACGTGAGGCGTGTCCTTGGATGGCGTCGAGCATCCGCTCCTTCATGCCCGCGCGGCGACCCTCGGTCTTGAAGCGGTGACGCCAACCGTGAGAGGGGCCGACGTCTCTGTCGACGATCCCGAGGCTGCGTACCCATACGGCGATGTCCTCGCCGGTTCGCTTGAAGCGCTCCGCGGTCCGGACTTCACGGTCGATGGGATCGAGAGGGAGGTCGGATGGCGGGATCGGCACATAGAACAACGCGCCCTCGGGACATCCTGCCACGAACCTGATGAACCCCTGCCGGACGAGATGTGGGTGGAGCGGGATCTTCCGTTTAGTCCGGTCCTTCACGCGACCGGCGTCGGGCGTGACATGCACGATCCAGATCCCCTCGTCCTCGAAGACGTCCTCGCGACGCAGCTGAGTGATCTCGTTCACGCGGGCGCCGGTATACGCGCAGAGCCAGGGCACCCAGCGGCGTGCCGCCTTGAGGTGCGGCTTCAGGTCGTCCGGTTGTTGCCCGAGCGACGCGGAAAGAATCCTGCACGCCTCGGCGTCCGAGAACTCGCGCATTTCCTTGTCGTGACCTGCGGGGATCTTCACCTTAAGGTCTCTGGCGGGGTTTTCCTTGAGCTTCCGTCGAACGACGAGCCAGCCATAGACAGCTCTTACCGACGCCAGATAGACGTCGCGGATCGTGACAGCCTTCCGCTCGGCATCGACGCGAAGATGGTCCAACCAGTCGGCGAGCCGGTCGGCGTCGATCCTCGCAAGATCGTCGTGTCCGACGAACCTGACGAGATTTACGAACACGGGTTCCCAACGCTTGCGCGTGGCAGGTGAGAGTTCCGCCTCCTTCGCGTAGTGGTCGAAGGTATCGAGGGCGCGGATGGTAGCAGACGGTTTCGCGTGACGCGGGAAGCGATCGGCCTTCGGATCGGGACTGAAATCACCCCCGAACCACTTAAAGCCCACCTCGATCGCCTGTGCTACCGCCGTCGCCACGTGGTAGTCGATCGACTTGCGTGTTCGGGGACTGACGAGGATGCCTCTCTCGTCGAGAAAAACGTCGATGTCGCGCCCGACCGTCTCATTGAAAAGTTTTATTTCATACTCGTCCTTGGTTTTATTTATAATATAACCGCAGTAACTGTATATAAAACTGTGTCCGTGTATGGAAAATTTGGATTTTTTGAACCGATCGATATGCAGATCATACATAGCACCGCCGATGGAGGCGATCTCCTCCCAGGTTAGAGCGCGGACACCGCGTCGGATCCCCTGCCAACGCTCCTCAATCTCGCGATGGACCTTCTCGAATTCACGCTTGGCTTGGGAGAGATCCTTCGTCTTGAGCGAGCGTTTCACGTGGCTGCTGCCGATGAATTCGACGAGGTCCGAAGGCACGCGGCGTCGATAATAATAGCGACCGCTTTCCGGATGGAGCCAGGGCGCGAGCTCTATGGGACGATCGAGTGCTGGCATGAGGTCGGCGTTCCTTCGCACGCCGATTTGACCGACTCTCGGTGAGGATTGCGTTTCCGAGAAACGTCGATCGTTTATTCCCGACGACCGTACGTCAGACTGCATGCAGACGATCTGCGACCGCCGTCAGCGAGGACCGCCGATGTCGAGCTGGACTAGATCGACCTCGGCGTCGGGCCGGGTTTCGACACTCCGAATGCGGACTCGGCTCGGTGGAAGTGCGGGGTAAGCCAGTCCGAGCGTGTCCGCTCGGTTCTCCGCGCGTCTCGCGGACAGCACGAGATCGGATACCGGCGCTCGTTCGGCGGAAGTAGTCGAAGCGGTGGCGACCTTTGCAGGCGGGTGCGAGCCATCGTGCGCGAGCGCGGTTCGTTCGCCGATCTTCACCTCACACGCTCGGGCTTTATCCCTCCGGCGAGCAGGTCGTCGACCCGGCCGAGAATCAGAGGCCGGACCCGACGTCGTATCTGGGCAATCGGCAGATCGCCTCGAACATCGCTTCCACCGGATACCGCCCGTAATGCTCGCCTTCCGTGCGTGGAGCGTGGCCCTGGATCGCATCGAGCAGTGACGGGTCGATCCCAGCGCGGCGCCCTACGGTCTTGAAACGATGCCGCCAGCCATGATTCGGATCCACGCCATCGTCGTCGATCCCGATCGCGCGGACCCACGCGGCGAGGCGCTCGCCGACCTTCTTGTAGATCGGGTGCGCGGCTTGCCCGTTCCGGCCTCGGGCAGGATCGTAGAAGAGTGGCCCGGATCCGCAGCCGAGGACGAGATCGACGAAGCCTTGTTCCACGAGATGTGGGTGCAGCGGCACGTCGCGCCACCTACCGGTCTTTACGCTCCCCGCCGCAGGCGTGATGCGAATCACCCATGCCGGACCATCGCGACGAACGTCGCGGCCGCGCAGTTGGGTCATCTCGTTGACGCGAGCCCCACCATACGCGCACAGCCAAGGGATCCAGCGTCGCGCTGCGGCATGCTCCCGCGACAATCTCCAGTCCTGAGGACCGAGGGACGCCCGCAGGATCGTCAGCGCCTCGCCGTCGGTGAAATCCCGGTCGCGGAGTTGCGGCTTGTCGGGCACCATCACGACGACGCCCGCGGCCGGATTGGAGTCGAGACGACCGTTCGCCACTGCCCAGTTCATGAGGGCCTTTGTCGCGGCGATGTGCGCGTCGCGGACGGTACGCGGGTCGCGGCCGGCAGCGAGCAGGTCGCGCTTCCAAGCGATAAGGTCTCCCCGCGTCACGAGAGCGAGATCGTCGGTACCGAGCGCCTCTTCGAGGGCGGACAGGACCCCGGACCAGCGTTTGATGGTGGACGGCGCCAGCTTCGCCTCGGCCGCGTAGGCCTCGAAGGTCGGACGCCAAGGAACGGACCCCGTTGGTGCGGGTGGGACGGCGGGGGCGCTCGAACAGGCAGGCGCGACGCGACCTGGGTCGGCTCGGAAGGAACGACAATCGGCTTGAAGCCTCTCGGGAGGCTGCCCCGGTACGCATCCAGGCATACCTTCGGGAGGCGGTGCGAGGGCGGCCAGAGCCGCCGCGGATCGTCTCAGCAGGCCCCAGCGCTCGTCGACCTCGACGGCCGCCTCAAGATATCGCGTCCGAGCCAGATCCGGCTCCTTCGTTCGGAGGCTCTTCCGCTCCTCGGACCTCCCGATAAAGGAGCGTAGTTCCTTCGGGACTCGACGTCGGAACCAGTAGGTGCCGGTCTTGGGATGTCGCCAGGGTCGAGCGATCGCGAGAACCATCGTGTGTACCACCATTGTGTACCACCACGACGGCAGAACGGCCCCAGGAGGGGAAATCTATCAATCAAATCAATGGGTTAGATTTTTCTGGCGGAGAGGGGGGGATTCGAACCCCCGATGCCCTTGCAGGCATGCCGCATTTCGAGTGCGGTGCATTCAACCGCTCTGCCACCTCTCCGCAAGGTGCCTCGATGAGACGGGCGGTGCGTAGCACGCGTGGTCCCGCTTCACAAGCGAGACGTCGCGCGGCGCCGGATCAGACCACCACGGTGATCGCCTGCGCCGCGCGGGTCAGGCCGGTGTAGAGCCAGCGCGCCCGGTGCTCGCGGAACGCGTAGGATTCGTCGAACAGCGTGACCCGATCCCACTGCGACCCTTGAGCCTTGTGCACCGTCAGCGCGTAGCCGTAGGTGAACTCGTCCGTCTCGCGCCGCAGGAACAGCGGGATCTCCTCGTCCGTGCCGGAGATCATCGCGCGCAGCACCTTGATGTCGGTGGGCTTCCGGCGGAGCGCCGGGTCGTCCTCCGGCACCACGTCGAGGCGGATCAGGTCCGGACGCGGCGGCGCGCGCAGGGCCTGCACGGTCCAGGTCGAGCCGTTGAGCAGGCCCTTCACCCGGTCGTTGCGCAGGCAGACCAGCTTCTCGCCGATCGCCGGCATCGGGTCCGTGTGGCCGGCGAGCTCCCGCAGCCGTGCATTGTAGAGGCGGCGGGTCTTGTTCAGGCCGACCAGCACCTGATCGCACTCGAGTACCTCGGCCGGATCCAGGGCGCGGCGCGACACGATCCGGCTCTGCCCGTAGCTGCCGAGCTCCAGCCGGCCGCCCTCGCGCACGGTCATGGCCATGCGGACGATCGGGTCGTCCTTGGCCTGCCGGTGCACCTCGGTGAGCATCACGTCGGGCTCGGCCTCGGTGAAGAAGCCGCCGCCGCGCACCGGCGGCAGCTGCGCCGGGTCTCCCAGGACGAGGACCGGCCGCTCGAAGGACAGGAGATCGTTGCCGAGGTCGGAATCGACCATCGAGCACTCGTCGATGATGATCAGGTCCGCCTTGGCGGCCGGGCCCGAGCGGTTCAGCGTGAAGGTCGGCCCGCCCTCCTCCGCCTCCTTGGTGCGGTAGATCAGCGAGTGGATCGTGGCGGCGTCGTAGCAGCCCTTCTGGCGCATCACCGAGGCCGCCTTGCCGGTGAAGGCCCCGTAGACCACCGTGCCGTCGACATCCTCGGCGATCCGGCGGGCGAGCGTCGTCTTGCCGGTGCCGGCATAGCCGAACAGCCGGAACACCTGCGATCCCCCGTCCCGCCGCCACGCGGCGATCGCCTTCAGCGCCGCGTCCTGCTGCGGCGCGTAGGCGGCCGGCAGACCCGCACTCACGGCCAGCGCACGGTCGGCGGCATCGAGGAGAGGATGGAGGCGACGTTGCCGCCCGTCTTCAGGCCGAAGATCGTGCCCCGGTCGTAGAGCAGGTTGAACTCCACGTAGCGGCCCCGCCGCACCTGCTGCTCGTGGCGGTCCGCCTCGGTCCAGGGCGTGCCGAGATTGTCGCGCACGATCTTCGGGTAGGCCTCCAGGAAGGCCCGGCCCACGTCGCGGGTGTAGGCGAGGTCGGCCTGCGGCGTCCCGCTCCAGAGGTAATCGTAGAAGATCCCGCCGATGCCGCGCGGCTCGTTCCGGTGCTTGAGGTGGAAATACTCGTCGCACCACGCCCTGTAGCGGGCGTGGTCGATGCCGTGCGCCGCGCAGGCCCGCGCCAGGCAGGCGTGGAAGTGGCGGCTGTCCGGATCGTCCTGCGTGCGGCGCCGGTCGAGCACCGGCGTCAGGTCGGCCCCGCCCCCGAACCACGCCCGCGTCGTCGCGACGAACCGGGTGTTCATGTGAACCGTCGGCACGTTCGGGTTCCACGGATGGGCGATCAGCGAGATGCCGGTGGCGAAGAAGCGCGGATCCTCGGCAGCGCCGGGCATCTGGGCGCGGAATTCCGGCGCGAACTCGCCGTGCACCGTCGAGATGTGCACGCCGGCCTTCTCGAAGACGCGGCCCCGCAGCATCGCCATGACGCCGCCGCCGCCCGGCCGCCCGGTATGGTCGGTCCGGTTCCACGGGGTCTTCTCGAACGTCCCGGGGCCCTCGGGCGCGTCGGGGTGGAACGGGCCCGCCGCCTCCGCCTCGAGGGTCTCCAGAGCGGCGACGATCCGGTCGCGCAGCGTCTCGAACCACGCCGCGGCCTCGGACTTCATGGCCGTCACGTCGGCCTCGGAGGGAGGCGCAGCCAGGGCTGCGCGCGCGTCGTCCGGCATCGTCATGACACAGGCTTTTCCACCCTGCCGGGCGCACGTCAATGCGGTCGCGGCCCCGCACGGGCGCGCAGGGCTCGCGCGCAGGGCTCCCGCGCCGGTGTCCCGACCGGCGACAACGCCCCTACGCGGCCCCTACGCGGCCCCTACGCGGGCGCCGGCCGCTCGCCGACGGGCTTGAGCAGCCCCGTGGCGGTCGCCACCAGCTCCCCGGCCTCGTCGCGAATCTCGGCCTCGCAGAAGATCACCGACCGCCCCGCCCGGGTGACCCGTCCCTCGGCGGTCAGGACGCCGCGGCCGGGGGCGAGGAAGCGGGTCTGCATGTCGAGGGTCACCACGGGGCGCCCCGCCCGCAGCCGCGCCGCCGTCCCCAGGGCGACGTCGAGCAGGGTGCAGAGCGCGCCGCCATGGGCGATGCCGAGGTTGTTGGCGTGCTCCGGCCGCAGGGCGAGGCGCAGCCGCGTCCGGCCCGCGCGCACGTCGAGCGCCTCGATCCCGCAGTGATCCACGAACGGGATGACGGCGCCGAAGACGGTGCCCGTCTCCGAGCGCTGATCCACTTGCTGGTCCACTTGGTGATCCACTTGCTGGTCCACGCCGATCGCCCCGGATCCTGCCCCGCCCGGATCCTTATCGCCCGGCCGCCTCCGAGGCCATGACCGGTCCGCGGCAGATCACGTGACAGTCCGGCCGAAACGTTCGTCCCGTCCCGAAGGCTCACGGGACATCGCGGCGGGCCGCCGCGTGAAGTTCTGCGCCTCTCATCAGACCGGAGACGGATCTTCGCAGAGGAAGCCCGCGGCGAGATCGCGGCGGAAGGCATAACCGGCGCCCGTCCGCGTCGCCCGGTCTCGTCCAACTTCGGCTCCGGGGTGTCGGTTTGCTCGACGGTCGATTTCAGCTCGACCCACGGTTTGAATAATATGCGTGTTCATGGCGGGGGCATTGTGTAGGGAAATGCTCGACGACGACTTGATTTTGCTGCACAGACGTTAGAACCGTCTCACGACGGTCGGATAGAGGGAATCATCGATGGACGACAACGCCACTGAGCAGCAGCAGACCTTTATCGAGCAGGCGTCCGACATCGTCTCGGCGTATGTCTCGAACAATTCCGTGCCGATCAGCGAATTGCCCGGTCTGCTCGCCGGCGTTCACGCCGCGCTGACGAAGCTGTCCGCCCCCGCGGCGACGGTCACCGAGGCGGCCGACAAGCCGACGCCGGCCCAGATCCGCAAGTCGGTGACGCCGGACGCCCTGATCTCGTTCATCGACGGCAAGCCGTACAAGACGCTCAAGCGGCACCTGTCGCGCAACGGCCTGACGATCGAGCAGTATCGCGAGCGCTTCGGGCTGCCGCGCGACTATCCGTCGACGGCCGCGAGCTACTCGGCCCAGCGCTCGGAACTCGCCCGCAGCCTCGGCCTCGGCCAGCAGCGCCGCAAGTCCGCCGCCCCGGCGCCCGAGCCCGAGCCCGTCGCGGAAGTGGCCGAGAAGCCGAAGCGCGCCAGCCGCACCCGCAAGGCCAAGGAGACGGCCTGAGCCCGGCCTGAGCCCGGCAACGCCCGGGCTCGTGGTTACCGGCCGGCGCGCGACCCGCGCGCCGGTCCGTTACGCGAAATCGGCGAGGTCGTCGGCCACGTCGCCCGCGGCGATCTCCGTCTCGGCCTTGTGCCGCTCGACCGCCTCGGCCTCCGGCCCGACCTCTGCCTCGGTCATGCCGGACCGCGGGCCCGGCCCCTCGGGCGCCGGCGCTGTCTCCGGCCGCGCCTGGCCGGCCTCCCCTTCGGAGGCTCGATCCGTCACCCGCCCCGCCATGCTGCGCGCTCCCCGATCCGCCGACGGGAGAGCAAAGCGCGGACGGCCCGGCGCGTTCCGCGCGCGCCGCATCACGACGGCGCCGCGCGCGACGGAGCCGATCCCGCGGTGATCGCGATCTGCGGGATGGCGCCGCGTTTGAGCCTCGGGACCGCGACGCGCCGTGTCGAGAGGCCTCGCCACGCGTTGAACCGCCGGACATGCATGCGCCGGACATGCCGATCGGGAGCGGGATTTGGGCAATCGTTACGGGCTGGAGATTCGCGCCGCCGCGGGGCCGGACGCCGCGGGTCTCGCGGCGCTGCTCAGCGAGGCGGGGGTCGCGGTCGGCGCCGCGGACCTCGCGGCCCGGCTCGAGGCCCTGCAGCGGGACGGTGACATCGCCCTCGTCGCCGTGGAATGGGGGCCGCCGAGCGGCCTCATCGCCGTCGCCCCCGTGCGGACGCTGGACGCGCCGCGGCCCTTCGGCCTGATCACCGGCCTCGTGGTCGCCGCCGAGTCCCGCCGCCGGGGCATCGGTCGGGTCCTGCTGAAGGCGGCCGGCCGGGCGGCGCGGCAGGCGGGCTGCGACCGGCTGCTCCTGGCCGCGGGGCCGGACCAGGCCGCCCTGCGCGCCTTCTGCGCCGCCGCCGGCTTCGCCGACGAAGGGACCGTGCTCGCGCGGCCGCTGCTGAAGCGGGGCACCGGAGACGGCTGAGATCCGCGACATCCTGGCCGAAGCCGGCGGGGCTCACCGGGCGTTACCCCCGGAGAGTGGAGCCCCCCGATGACGCTGCGATCCGAGACCCCGCCACCGCCCGCGAACCTGCCCTGCGATCCGCCGCCGGATTCCGAGGCGCCGACCGCCGCGCAGCTCAAGGGCGACATCGACAGCGGCCGCACCGCCGACAAGACCCCGCACATGGATATCGGCGCGGCCCCGCTCGGGACCTGCGAGGAGGCCGGCGGGACGCCGCCGACGCCCCGGGAGGTCCGGATCGCCCGGCAGAACGAGCGGGCGCCCTCGGAGCGGGCGGCCAAGGGTTACCCGCACCAGCGGCAGCCCTGGGTCCTGCCGCTCTACGCCGGCATCATCGTCGCGGCCGCCGTGGGGCTCGGCCTCGTGCTCTGGCTGACGCGCTGACGGATGCGCTGACGGTCCGGCCGGGGCGGGACCGCGCCGGTGCCATCCTGGCGCAGGACGGCACGGTCGCCGCGGAGGCGGTTTAAAGGTCGATTCACGTCGATGCGGTTAGCGTGACCTTACTGCAGTCTTGCGTAACCGATCCTCCATGCCCCCTTCCGTCGATGCTCCGCCGGACCTGTCCGGGCTCCTCGAACTGTCACGCATCGAGAATCTCGATCTCAAGCCGGTGATCCTCCGGGTTCAGACGGACCTGTTCGTCCGGGCCGCGGCCCGGGACCGGACCGAGATCGAGATCTTCGAGTCCCTGGCCTGCGGACTCATCCCGACGGTGGACGAGGAGACGGCCCGGGTCGTGGCCCGCAAGCTGGCCCCCTGCCCCGAGACGCCGCCCGCTGTGCTGGAGGCGCTCGCCCTGCGCGGCGGCGGCGCCCGCGACGCGGTGGTGGAGCTGGCCCCGACCCTGAGCCATCGCCTGATCGAGGCGGCCCTGGCCGAGGGGTCGGACATCGCCGCCCGCATCGCCGCTCGGGCCGGGCTGAGCCGGGAGGCGGTGGACGAACTCTCCCGCGAGGGCCGCCCCGAGATCGACCGCGCGCTGGCGGCCAATCTCGGCCACACCCTGCGGGGCGCGGCCCTGTCGCGGCTCGTGGACCGCGGTCGCACCGCCCCCGACCTCGCCCGGCTGCTGCTGGTCCGCCCCGACGTTTCGGCCGCCGACCTCGTGCCCCTGTACCTGCACGCCGACCCGATGCGCCGCACGGTGATCGGCCGGGCCGTCGAGGCGACCGCCGCCCTGCGCCCCTGCCCGCCGCCGCCCCGCGGCCTCGGCGAGACCCTGACCGGCCTGTCCGCCGCCCGCGACGTTCCCGCCTTCATGGCGGCGCTGGCCGACGGGCTCGGCCTGCCCCGCGATTTCCTGACCGTGGTCGCCGACGCGGGCACCCGCTACGACCTCCTGACCCTCGGCCTGCGGGCCGCCGGCCTGCACGAGGAGGAGGCGGTCTACATCTTCCTGACCCTCAACCAGGGGGTGGCGCGCTCGGCCGAGCGCGTCGCCGATCTGGTCCGGCTGTTCCGCACCGTGAGCCGTCCGGCCTCGCGGGACCTGATCGCCGCGATCCTCGACCGGCCGCTCGCCGAGCGCGGTCGGAGCGAGGCCCATCAGCCGGCACACGGCCCGGAGGCCAAGCTGCGCCAGGGCGCCGAGCGCGTCGCCGCGCAGCGGCCGCCCCTGCCGGCGCGGGCCCGGACGGCGAGCGGCGGGGAGCCGGGCTGACCGGCCGGCCGTCAGCGCGGGCCGGTCCGGGGATCGCTCTGCGGATCACTCTCCGGATCGGCGCCCCGCCAAGCGGGCTGCCGGTCCGTCTCCTGCAGGGTGTCGTTCGAGGGCGGCGCCTCCGCGGCTCGGCGGCTCAGCTCCGCCATCAGGCCGCGGGCCAGCACGGCGCGGACCGCCCGCTCCCGGGTCTCGGGCGGAACCGCCTCCAGGGCGGCCGGCACGACCGCCTGGGCGCTCGGGACCGCCCCGGCGAGCCTGCGGGCCTCCGCGGCCGGGTCCGCTCCGGTGCGAAGCATGGCGAAGTAGGAGAGCACGCCGATCACCAGCGCGGCGCGCAGCAGGACGGTCATGGAACGGTTTCTCCGCTCGAGATCGCGCGAAGCATTCGACGGATTTCGTGAACCGGGCCTCTACCGACCCGAGCTTTCCCGCACGATGGTGAATGAAGCTTGTTCGCGATCGGCTGGTTACCTCGCGGAAAGCATCCCGACCATTCGGACAAGTCCCGCAACACTCGTTTAAGCCGGCTCTGCGACCGTCCGGTAGTCGTTCGAAGTCGAACCGGAGGCGCGACGGATGCGGGAACGCAGCCAGCGCGACGCGTGCCAACCTTGACCATCAAGACCGTCCTGACGTCGCTGATCGATGACCGGCTCGCGGGCCTCGTCCACGAATCCGTGGTCGACAATCCGGCCGCCCGCGCGCGCCACCAGCGCTTCCTGGTGTCGCGGCTGGCGACCGGCGCCGTGATGATGGCCGGGCTGCCGCCCTACCTGCTGTGGCGCGGGGTGCCGTCGGGCTTCGAGGTCCTGGCGATCACGAGCCTGCTGCTGCCGGTCTTCGCCGCCGTCCTCCTCACCCGCACCGGCTCCCTCTGGGTCGCCCACGCGGTCTCGTCGGCGGGCCTGACCGGCCTCGTCGTCGCCCTGGCGGGCGTCACCGGCGGCGTCACCTCGCCCGCCGCGGTCTGGCTCGTGGCGATCCCCCTCGAGGCACTGGTCTCCGGCTCGCTCCGCGCGACGATCGCGGCCGCCGCGATGGCGGTCCTCGGCGTCCTGACCGTGGTGGCCCTCGGCGCCTGGGCCGGCTCCCTGCCGGTCATGGATATCTCGGCCGCGATCGCCCTGCCGGCCTTCGCCATCACGGCGATCGGCCACGTCGCCGCCCAGGCCCTGGAGCACATGCGCAACGAGGGCGTCTGGCGCGAGCGGCTGCGCGACAACGAGGCCCGCGACCGGCTGCTCCTCTCGGCGATCGACGACCTCGTGACCTGGCACGACCGCAACGGCCGCGTGCTGGAGGCCTCGGTCTCGGCCGTCCGGCTCCTGGGCAGCGACCCGGCCCGCCTGCGCGGCCACGGCCTGCTGGAGCGCGTCCACGTCGCCGACCGCCCGGCCTTCCTCAAGGCGGTGAGCGACGTCGCCGCGACCGGCCGGCCCGCGACCCTGCCCCTGCGCCTGCACGTCGAGCCCGAGACCGGCCGCGCCGACGGCGCGAGCCTGATCTACGCCGAGATGCGCGCCCACCGGATCGAGCACGGCGCGCACGACGCCGCCACGGCGGTCGTGGCGGTCACCCGCGACATGACCGAGCACCACCGGCACGCCGTCGAGCTGGAGCGCGCCCGCGCCGAGGCCGAGCGGGCCGACGCGATCAAGGGCCGGTTCCTGGCCAACGTCACCCACGAGCTGCGCACGCCGCTCAACGCGATCATCGGCTTCTCCGAGGTCCTCGCCGGCGAAGGCGCCGTCAGCCTCGGACCGGTCCAGGCGCGGGAATATGCCGGCATCATCGGCGCCTCGGGCCACCACCTGCTCGGCGTCGTCAACACGCTGCTCGACATGAGCCGGATCCAGAGCGGCAACTTCGACTGCGCCCCCGAGGCGTTCGACATCGCGGACCTGCTCCGGGCCTGCTGCGACATGATGCGCCTGAAGGCCGACGCCGCCGGCGTCGTCGTCACCGCCGCCCCGTCCGGACCGGTGGAGATCACGGCCGATCCCGCCGCCTGCCGGCAGGTGCTGATCAACCTCATCTCGAACGCCGTGAAGTTCACCCCGGCGGGCGGCCGCATCGACCTGTCCCTGCGGCGCGGCGCCGGCACCCTGGACATCGTCGTGGCCGATACGGGCGTCGGCATCGGCGCGGACGATCTGCCCAAGCTCGGCACCCCGTTCTTCCAGGCCGGGAGCGGCGGCTACAAGCGCCAGCACGAGGGTACCGGCCTCGGCCTGTCGGTGGTCCAGGGCCTCGTCGGCCTCCACGGCGGCTCCCTGCTGATCGAGAGCGCGCCCCAGGCCGGGACGGTGGTGACCGTCACCCTGCCCCTCGTCTGCCAGGCCCCCGCGGCCGCCCACGGCCCGGCCCCGATCCGCACGGCCGTGCGCGGCGCCCCGGCGCCCCGCCGCGTGGTGCGCCTGCCGCTCGGCCTGTTCGACGCGGAGCCGGGTCTCGCCGCGGCCCCGGCCGACCCGGTCCTGCGCCGCACCGGCTGACCCGAAGATCCCCGGAAGGAGACATGATGTCAGGCTACCGCGAGATCACCGTACCGGGCGAGCCCGGCCGCGCGCGCCGCGCCGCGCCGCGCCGCCCCGCGGTCCAGGGCGACTGGCGCGCCGTGCTCGTCGGCGCGCTGAAGGCGACGGGCGCCACCTGCCGGACCAGCCCGGGCGCCGTTCTCGGCAGCCTCGTCGCCCTCGGCGCGGCGGGCTTCGTCTGCGTCAACGCCCTCGGCTACCAGACCGGGCGCCACCCGGCGCCGATCCTGCCGAAGCTCGCCCAGAAGGCGCCCGCCCCCCGCGAGGCGGCGCCGGCCGCCAGGGAGGCCCTCCGGGAACCCGCGCGGGATCCGGTGCGGGTCATCGAGGCCGACCGCGCCGCCGCGCCGGTCCCCGCCAAGCCGGCGGCCCGGGACGCGATCGGCGAGCTGATCCGGTCCGAGGAGACCACCGCCTCGGTCACCCCGAAGGCGTCGCCGGTTCGGCCGGCCGCCAAGCCGGCCGCGAAGGAGACGGACGCCAAGGCGGCCAAGTCCGAGAAGGACGGCGATCCGGTGCTGCGCGCCCAGAAGGCGCTGTCGAAGCTCGGCTACGCGGTGAAGCCCGACGGCGCGATGGGCCCCGGCACCCGCGCGGCGATCGAGAAGTTCGAGCGCGGCGCCAAGCTGCCGGTGACCGGAGAGGCGACGGGCCGGACCCTGCGCGAGCTGATGGCGCGGGCGGGCCACGGCTAGCGGGACGGAAGCGGCGCCCGCTCCGCGGAAGCGGTGCGGGTGCCGGTCGCCGTGGGAGCGCGTCCCTCAGTACTGCGTACCGGTGAACCGGCAGATCGTCTTGCAGCGCGGGCCGCCATTGGCCTGCCAGGACTTCGCGTGGCCGATCGATCCGGTCATGTCCTGCGTGGGATTACCGCCGGGCCGGTGCACGACGATGTTGCAGGCATCACTCGGCGTCCGCTGGTAGCGCGGGCAGGACGCGGAGTCGCGGTGGCCCAGTAAATCCATGAGCGTCTCCGGACGGGCGTGGGCCGACGGCACAGCAAAGCACAGGCAGGCGACGATCAGCGTCGTGAGCGAGGTCATTCTCCGCATCGGATTGCTCCTCAAATCATCGTGGCATGCGAATTCGGGCGCCCTTTGCTCAGTTAGGCAGCAGAAAATACTATAGATGTGCGCTGACGCACATCGTTCAGTTCTTTTTTAATCCCGAGAAATACTGGATTTTTTGACGGATTATTCGCCGCGCTGAGCCGTTTGCTCTGGACGTGCGGCGTCGCGCATCCGCGCTTGCCCGTGCCGGCGCTTTCGCGCATGGCGGGGCTTGCGCCGCTCACAACCGGCCGGGTTTCAGGGGCCGACCGCCGCGCCGGATCGCCCGCCCACGGCGCGGGCCGCGCGATTCACAGGGCTACAGACGCATGCGCCTGCGCTCCGATTTCTGGGTCTCGGCCCATCTGCGGCGCCTGGACGTCGCGGGCATCCCGGCGGTGCTGCGCCGGCGCGGATCCGCGGAGGCGGGCGCGATCTTCGTGAAGGTCGATCGGCTCGACGGCAGCGCCGACCTCTACGGACCGGCGCCGCAAGCGCTGTTCGAGGCCGAGGAGAGCGGCGACCGCCGCTTCGCCGCGATCGTCACCGGCGGCAGCCCGCTCGACGTGGAGGAGCGCCTGACCAAGGAGATCCGGTTCGATTCCGATCTCTGGATCGTCGAGATCGACGACCGCCAGGGGCGGCATTTTCTGGATCTGGCGGAGTGATACCGTTTCCGGTTGGAGCCCTCGCCACCGTCTTTGCGGGCGCAGCGACGCAATCCAGCGGCGCCACGCCGACCGCTGGCGCGCCGCCCCGGGTCACTTCGCTCCGCTCGTGATGACGGAGCGAAGCGAGGGCAGCGCCCGTCAGCCCTCGATGATGCGCTCGTCGAGCTTGCGGTCGACGGTCTCGACGGTGCGGTCGATCTCGGCGTTCGGCTCGCCGAGCTGGTGCGAGATGAGCTTCACCAGCAGGTCGACCCGCTCGATGTAGGGCGCGCCGTTCGCGACGGCCCGCGCGGCCGAGGACGGCTTCAGCAGGCTCTCGGCGGCCTTGGCGTACTTCTCGAACGGCACCTGGTCGGCCGCGTCGGCGCCGAGCTTCCGGGCGATGCCGTCGACGTGGTCGTAGATCGCCCGCGAGCGCGCCAGGTCGCCGTGGACGGCGTCGTGGATGGATTGCGGCTCGCCCGGGGTGATGCAGCGGTAATTGCCGGTCAGCAGCATCGACCACTTGGCCAGCGGCACAAACAGCGAGTCGAACACCTTGAGCTTCACCGGCACGTCGTGCCCGTCGAGGCGCACGGCGTCGATGTCGGCCTCCAGCTCCCGGAGCAGCCGGTTATGGGCCTCGTCCGCGAAGGTCGCGGCCTTGAAGTTCGTCGGCAGGCCGACGTGGAGGACGTTCGCCTCCTCCTCCGGCGGCCGGAAGGCCTGCGGATCGGGGGAGCAGAGCGACACCAGACCCGGCTCGAACCGGTCCCACACGCCGGCATTGGTGTAGGCGTCCTCAAGGTCCATGGCGGCGAGCGCCGGGATCCGCTTGAGGTAGGGCAGCGGCGGCATGTTCATGATCGACAGGCACGGCAGCCTCGCCGCCGCGATCTTGATCATGAGGACGCGGATCGTGTGGTTGTTGTACTGCGGCTCCTGCATGGCCAGGCCGACGAGGTCGTAGCGCGACACGTCGACGTCCTCCGGCGGCATCGCGTCGACCTTGCCGGGCAGATCGCGCGAGTGAATCGCGCGGTGCTCCTTCTCGTCGCGCAGCTTGATGCGGACCTCGGTCCCCTCGCGGTTGATCAGATCCGCGGTCTTCCGCCGGCACACCAGGGTCACGTTGTGACCGGCCATCAGGAGCTTGGTGCCCAGGAGCGAGCCGTAGGAGGCCCCCAGGATCAGGATGTTCTTGGCCACGTCGGTCCTCCCCAGCATTGAGACTTGCTGTGTGTTGTCTGGCTGCTGGGAACAGCGCGTCCACGCCACGGCCCCAAGCGCACGTGCGATGGATGGCAGCCGGGCGAGCGGAAGGCAAGCCTTCTGGTATACCTAATCCCAAACCCTTTGTGAGGCCCTGCCGGTGACAGGCGGGGCGATCCCTATCCTCCGCACCCGGGATCTCCACAGGGTGGCGCCTCCGGGACATCGCGCGGGACCCTCTCGGGACCGCGGACGACGACCGGCCCGCCGCGGGCCCTAGCCCCAGAGGTCCGGCGTCGGCGGGTGCATCAGGCTGCCCTCGTAGCGCAGCGGCGGGTCACGGTCCCGGGCCAGCAGCAGCGGCCCGTCGAGGTCGACGAACTCCGCGTCGTTGGCGAGCAGGGCCGCCGGCGCCATGCCCAGCGAGGTGCCGAGCATGCACCCGACCATGATCGAGAGCCCCCGGGCCCGCGCCTCGCGGGCGAGGAGCACCGCCTCGGTCAGGCCGCCGGTCTTGTCGAGCTTGATGTTGATCGCGTCGTAGCGCCCGGCCAGCGCGTCGAGGCCGGCGCGGTCGTGGAGGCTCTCGTCAGCGCAGACCGGCACCGGGTGGGGGATCTCGGCGAGCAGGGCGTCGGCGTCGGCCGGCAGCGGCTGCTCGATCAGCGCGACGCCCGCCCGCAGGCAGGCCGCGAGGTTGGCCTCCACGTTCTCGGGCCGCCACGCCTCGTTGGCGTCGACGATCAGCCGGGATTCCGGCGCGCCGGCCCGCACCGCGGCGATGCGCTCCGGATCGCCGTCCCCGCCGAGCTTGACCTTGAGCAGCGGCCGGTGGGCGGCCTTGCGGGCGGCCTCCGCCATGCTCTCCGGCGTGCCGAGGCTCAGCGTGTAGGCGGTGATGGCCGGCCGGGGCTCGGCGAGACCCGCGATCTCCCAGGCGGGACGGCCCTGCCGCTTCGCCTCGAGGTCGAACAGCGCGCAATCGAGGGCGTTGCGCGCGGCGCCCGCCTTCATGCGGGTCATGAGCGCGTCCCGCCCGATCCCGGCCGCGATCGCCTCCGCCTGGCCCTCGATCAGGGCGCTGACGCTCTCGACGCTCTCCCCGTAGCGCGGATAGGGCACGCACTCGCCGCGCCCGACCGCGTCGCCGTCCGCGATCGTCGCCACCACGACGGCGATCTCGGTGCGGCTGCCGCGGGAGATCGTGAAGGCGCCGGCGATCGGGAAGCGCTCGACGGCGAGGGTCAGGCGGCGGGCCATGTCGTACGGTCTCCGGTTCAGGCCTGCGGTCGATGCAGCCCGCTCCGTCATCACGGGCGGAGCGAAGTGACCCAGGGCAGCGAGCGGCCGGTTGGCATGGCGCTGCTGGATCGCTTCGCTCGGCTCACGGGGACGGAGTGAGAGCCGGCACAGGGAAGCGGTATCAGATCGCCGGGAAGTCGGCGACGATCTGGTCGACCAGCCCGTCGACGCCGAAGCGCACCGGGTCGGTGGCGGGCAGGCCGTGCTCGGAGCCGAGCGCGTCGAGGAGCGCCCGGGCCTCGCCCTCGGCGAGCGCCTGGGTGTTCACCGCGATGCCGACCGGCTTGATCCCCGGATTGGTCAGGCTGCCGAGCTGCACGGTGAGGTCGATCACCTGCCGGATGGTCGGAAGCGGGTGCTTCACGCCGCGCATGTTGGTGCGGGTCGGCTCGTGGCAGACCACGAAGGCGTCGGCCTGGGCGCCGTGCAGCAGGCCGAGGCTCACGCCCGCGAAGGACGGGTGGTAGAGCGAGCCCTGGCCCTCGATCAGGTCCCAGTGGTTCGGCTCGGCCTCGGGCGAGATCGTCTCGACGGCGCCGGAGATGAAGTCGGCCACGACGGCGTCGATGGCGACGCCCCGGCCGGAGATGAACACGCCGGTCTGGCCCGTGGCGCGGAAATCGGCGTCGAGGCCGCGCTCGCGCATGCCGCGCTCCAGGGCCAGCACGGTGTACTTCTTGCCGACCGAGCAGTCGGTGCCGACGGTGAGCAGGCGCCGCCCCGTCCGCTTCGTGCCCTTGCCGGTGGGGAAGCGCTCGTCGGTGTGGCGGACGTCGTGGAGCTGGCGGCCGCGGCGGGCGGCGGCCTCCGCGATGGCCGGGACCGCGCCGAGCTTCACGTGCAGGCCGCTCGCCACGTCGAGCCCGGCCTCGATCGCCGCGACGATCTCCTTGACCCAGTGGTCCGGCAGGACGCCACCGGCGTTGACGACGCCGATCACCAGGGTCCGGCAGCCCTTCGCCAGGGCCTCGGGCAGGGTCATGTCGGGGATGCCGAGATCGGCGGCGCAGCCCGGCAGGCGCATCTGGCCGACGCACCATTCGGGGCGCCAGTCCTTGATCCCGTAGGCGGTCTTGGCCGCCAGCGTGTCGGGCACGTCGCCCAGGAACATCAGGTAGGGCGTGGCGATCTGCATCGGTCGAGCAACCTTCTCCGGGAGGCCGGCGGACCGTCTATGCGGGATCGCGGGCGGCGTGCGCAATGCATGGGGCTGGCCAAGGCGGTCGATGCGGCCGCCCCACGGAGCATACCGGCTCTGCACGCCGTCATCGCGAGCGCAGCGAAGCGACCCAGGGCAGCGCGACGTCATTGAGCGGGGCGCGACCCTGGCTCGCTTCGCTCCGCTCGCGAAGACGGTTCGTCGCCTCAGATCGGCGGAGCGCCGAAGCCCCGTTCAGGCGGCGCGTCGTCGCGCCACCCCCGCCTCGTCGGCCACCGCGCCCACCGGCGCCGGCACTCCGGTCGCCCGGACCATCCCCTCGGCGCCCGCCAGCGCGCCCGCGCGCAGCTCGAGACCGAGGAAGCGCGCGCGCTCGAACGGCCCCGGCAGGGTCAGGCCCTCCGCGAGCGCCCGGTCGAAGCCGAAGCGCGCGTAGTAGGGCGCGTCGCCGACCAGCAGCACGGCGCCGTGTCCGAGGGATTCCGCCCGGCCGAGGGCCGCCTGCATCATCACCGAGCCGAGCCCCTGGCCCTGGATCGCCGGATCGACGGCGAGCGGGCCGAGCAACAGCGCCGGGCGGGCGAGCCCGGCCTCGACGTGCCACAGCCGCAGGGTGCCGACGAGCCGTCCCGCCCGGGTCGCCGCGAAGGCGAGGCCGCGGGCCGGCAGGCGGCCCTCGCGCAGGCGCTCCGAGGTCTTGGCGCGTCGATTGCCGGGAAAGCACGCGTCGAGCAGGCGCTCGCGCGCCGGGACGTCGTGGAGATGCTCCGCGCGGATCTCGATCATGGCTGTGCCCTCCCCGGGCCGGCGAGCGGGAGAAGCGATTGTCTGTGACCGAGAGCCGGACGCCCTCGGTCGACGCGGTGGTGGACGTCAGCGTCCAGCCGGGTCGCCCTCCCCGTCATCACGAGCGAAGCGACGTGACCCAGGGCAGCGAAACGTCGGAAGGCGTCGCGCGTCCCTGGATCGCTTCGCTCCGCTCGCGAGGACGGAGGAGCCTGCGTCCCTCAGCCGGAACCCGTCCTGATCCTAGGAAGGATCAGATGACGATCTGCTGAAGGGGCGGGAAGCCGTTGAAGGCCACCGCCGCGTAGGTCGTGGTGTAGGCGCCCGCCCCCTCGATCAGCACCTTGTCGCCGATCGAGAGCGAGACCGGCAGCGGGTAGAGCTGCCGCTCGTAGAGCACGTCCACCGAGTCGCAGGTCGGGCCGGCGATGACGCAGGGCTCGGTCGCCTCCCCGTCCCGCGCAGTGCGGATCGGGTAGCGGATCGCCTCGTCCATGGTCTCGGCGAGCCCCCCGAACTTGCCGATGTCGAGGTAGACCCATCGGACCTCGTCGGCCTCGGCGGACTTCTTCGACACGAGCACGACCTCGGCCTCGATCAGGCCGGCATTGCCGACCATGCCGCGGCCCGGCTCGATGATCGTCTCGGGGATCTGGTTGCCGAAATGCTTGGTCAGGCCCCGGAAGATCGCCTCGCCGTAGCTCTCCACGCCCGGCACCGCCTTGAGGTACTTGGTCGGGAAGCCGCCGCCGAGATTGACCATCGACAGGCCGATGCCGCGCTCCGCGCACTCGCGGAAGATCGCCGCCGCGGAGCCGAGCGCCCCGTCCCAGGCCTCGGTGTTGCCCTGCTGCGAGCCGACGTGGAACGAGATGCCGTAGGCCTCGAGCCCCTGGCGGTGGGCGTGCTCCAGCACGTCCGCAGCCATCTCGGGCACGCAGCCGAACTTGCGGGAGAGCGGCCAGTCGGCGCCCGCGCCGTCGCACAGGATGCGGCAGAACACCCGCACCTCGCCCGCCGGCACGCCCAGCGCGTCGGTGGCCCGGGCGATCTTCTCGACCTCGGCCTGGCAATCGACCGCGAACAGGCGGATGCCGAGCTTGAGGGCGCGGCCGATGCAGCGCTCCTTCTTGATGGTGTTGCCGAAGGAGATCCGGTCGGCGGTGGCGCCGGCGGCCAGCACCATCTCCATCTCGGCCACCGAGGCGGTGTCGAAGCAGGAGCCCATCTCGGCGAGCAGGCGCAGCACCTCGGGCGCCGGGTTCGCCTTCACGGCGTAGAACACGCGGGTGTCCGGCAGGGACCGCGCGAAGGCGGTGTAGTTGTCGCGCACGACGTCGAGGTCGAGGACCATCACGGGGCCCTCGTCCTGACCGAGGTCGCGGCGCACGCGCAGGTAGTCACGGATGCGGTCGGTCATGGTCGTCTCCCGGCACGGGTTCGCGAGCGCCCTACGCGGGGCGCGCTGTCGAAGGTGACGGCCCGAACGGGCCGCCGGCGTCAGGGGGCGATGCGTCGCGCGGACCCACGCGCTTTGGAGACGCGTGCGTCGGAGCGGGCGCAGAGCACCCGGAAGCTGCCGTGGATTGGAAGGGAGGACCCCCACCGCACGCCGGGCAAAGAGAAACAAGCCTCTTCGGTGCCGGCCTGTGGAGGGCCGACGAGACCAAAAAAGCCCGTTCGTCGTTGCTTTAAGCTGCGTCCCCCGTGGAGAGCGGGGTTCGCCGGTTTCGCCTCCGGCTGCCGGTTGTTGTCGGGGTCCGGTGTTGCCACCTGGATGCCGGCCGTAGGGATCCACCCTTGCGACCATCGATCCTTTAAGACCCCTGGCGGCTGTCCGGCAGTTGACCGGATGCCCACCAACCGACACGCGGCCACAGGCACGTGCGAAATTGGGCACGGCGCATATACGGAGACGGGACCCGCGCGACAAGGGGAAACCGCCCCGGAACGCCCGATTTTCCGCCCGCAATCCACACCCCGCGCGCTCCGTTGCAAAAACGACGCATCGACGACGCGCCCCGACCGCTTCGACGGGGCCGTGCGGGCTTCCCAAGCGGGGCGGAAGCGGGCATCTGACCAGACGGGGCAGAGTACTCAGGCGAGCGAGCGATGGCCGGGCCGACCAGATTCACCGCGACGGCGCGGGCGTGAGCGCCTCCCTGTGAGCGCCCGGTCATGAGCGCCCCCTTGCGCAGCCCGGTCGGCGACGGGCTCCCCGAGCCGACGATTCGCACCGCCACGCTCGCCGATCTCGACGCCCTCGTCGCCCTGGAGCACGCCGCCTTCGCCACCGACCGGGCCGAGCGCCGGGCGATCCGCCACGCGATCCGCTCGCCCTCCATGGACGTGCTGGCGGCCCTGATCGACCCGCCGGACCGGGATCCCGTTCCGGTGCTCGTCGGCGCCGCGGTGCTGGAGCGGCGGCGCGGCAGCCGGATCGCCCGGCTGGCCTCGATCGCGGTGGCGCCGAATCGCGGCGGCCTCGGCCTCGGCGGCCGTCTCCTCGACGCCGCGGAGGCCCGCGCCCGCGCCGAGGGCTGCGACCGGCTCCGGCTGGAGGTGCGCGCCGACAACGGCGCCGGCATCCGCCTCTACGAGCGCCGGGGCTACACCCGCTTCGCCGTGCGGCCGGACTATTACGAGGACGGGATGGAGGCGTGGCGCTACGAGCGCGCACTGTAGGCGCCGCGCGGACTGCCGCGCGGACCACCGCCCAGCCGCCGGCTGGCCCGCACACCGTCCCGGCGATAGCGAGATCGGGCCAGGCGCGTCCTCGCGCCACACTCCGTCATCGCGGGGCACCGGCAGGCCGACAGCGCTGAACCTGCGGCTCTTCGGGAGTGCGCCCGCAGGATACCTGGTCCCTCGCGCCGCGCCACGGACCGGCACAAGCCCGCCGCGCGGCCGGCGACCGCGCCGATATCGTCACGCGAGAATGCGGTCCAATTCCCGACAATACTCGCCAATTCCGTTATTTGTCTCATATTGCTTCACAATTCGGTCCATCTTCGATTTATAAATCCGTATTTCTGTCGAAGAATTTCGGTCGATTGCCTGACAAAACCTTACGTTCTAAGACAGAGCATCGCGGGACATGAGATCTCACCGATGACTCGCTGGCTGGGACGCTTCTCGATCCGGATTTTGCTGTGCCTGGTGATCGTCATCATGGCCTGCATGGCGCTGGGCAACGCGGTGCGGACACTCGTCGACGCGCGGGCGCGGGCGGCGGGCGCCGCGAGAGCCCTGACCCTGACGCAGGCGAGCCAGGGCCTCCTCCGGACGATCCTGCCGCTGCGGCTCGAGCGCGGATCGACCCTCGCCCTCGGGGGTGAGGCGCCGGCGGACGCGAAGACCCTGTCGACCATCGCGGGGAGCCGGCAGGCGCTGACCGAGCATTACGGCCGGGCCCGGCGCAGCCTGGGCGATCTGGCAGAGCCGGCGGTCAGCGCGACGCTCGAGCGCCTGAGCACCGCGCAGGCGGCGATGGCGGACCTGCGTCCCCGCATCGACGCGGCCCTCGGGCTGCCGCTGGCCCGGCGTGACCCGGCGCTGCGGGACGCCGCGATGGCCGCCTTCCAGGACCTGCTCGAGGCGCTGACGGCCACGCTGAAGGCGGTCGACGCGGCCATTCCCCGGTCCGATCCGGTGCTGCAGCGCTATCTCGCCCTCAAGCAGGCGGCCTGGGAGACGCGCGTCGCCAGCGGCAACGTCGCGGTCCGGGTACAGGCCTCGCTGGTCGCCGGCGCGGCGTGGTCCCTGCCCGAGACGGTCGCGGCGGCGGCGGAGCGGACCGAGCTTCTGTCCGCGTGGCGCCGCACCACCGAGGCCGCGGTCGACGTCTCGGAGACGGTGCGGGCCGCGTACGAACGGGCGAAGGCCGCCAATTTCGAGGGCGACACCGAGGCCATCGCGCGGGCGGTCTTCGACGCGCTCAGCACGCACGCGCCCCCGCGCCACACCTTCGCTGAGCTGCGCGACCGCAACACCGCGAACCAGCGCTCCCTCGTGGCCCTCTGCGACGCGGCCCTCGACGCGATGGTGGCGCGCGCCGAGGCCCTCGCCGAGGACGCGCGGGGCGACGTCGCGCGCAGCGGGGCGGCGCTGCTGGCGGTGATCCTGCTGGTGGCCCTCGGCCTGTGGACCCTGTTCGGCGGCGTGCTGCGCCCGCTCCGGGTGCTGACCGCCACGATGGGCGCGCTGGCCGACGGGGACGCCTCCGTCACGGTCCCGGCGCGCACCTACCGCAACGAGATCGGCGCCATGGCGCGGGCCGTCCAGGTGTTCAAGGACAACCTCATCCGCGGCCGCCAGCTCGAATCCGAGGCCGCCGAGGCGCGTCAGGCGGCGGAGGCACGGCGCCGGTCCGACCTGCGGGCGATGGCCGAGCGCTTCGAGCGGACGGTCGGCGGCGTCATCGCCCAGGTCTCGGACGCGGCCACCGCGCTGCAGGGCACGGCCCAGACCATGACGGCCACCGCGACCGAGACCGCCAGCCAGTCCAGCACCGTGGCGACTGCCGCCGAGGAGGCCGCCACCAACGTCGGCACTGTGGCGGCTGCGGCCGAGGAGCTCGGCGCCTCCGTGGAGGAGATCGGCCGGCAGGTCGAGGGATCGACCCGGCTCGCCCAGGGGGCCGTCGCGGAAGCGGGGCAGACCGGCGCGATGGTCCGGGACCTGAGCGACGCGGTCGCGCGGATCGGCGACGTGATCGGGCTGATCGCGGCGATCGCCGGGCAGACCAACTTGCTGGCGCTGAACGCCACGATCGAGGCCGCCCGGGCCGGCGAGGCGGGTCATGGCTTCGCGGTCGTCGCCGGCGAGGTGAAGGCCCTGGCCGCGCAGACCGCCCGGGCGACCGAGGAGATCGCGGGCCAGATCGCCGGCATCCAGGGCGTGACCGGCGGGGCCGTCGCGGCGATCGGCGCGATCACGGGGCGGATCCAGGAGATCAGCGGCGTGGCGAGCGCGATCGCGGCGGCGGTGGAGGAGCAGGGATCGGCCACCCGGGAGATCGTCCACAACATCGGGGAGGCGGCCGTCGGCACCGGCGCGGTGACCCGCACGATCCTCGGCGTCGCCGGGGCCACCGAGGAGACCGGCCGGGCGGCCAACGCGGTGCTCGCGGCGGCGTCCGCGCTGTCGCGCCAGTCCGAGACGCTCGCGGCCGAGGTCGCGCGCTTCCTCGACACCGTCCGGGCCGCGTGACCGGACGGTGCCGGGAGCCGCGCGGGTCTCCGCCCCGATCTCGCCCGTTTAGGGGAGTCTTACGGCTCGCGCGCTACAGCGTACGCAACGGGCGGGGGCAATCCCGCCGCGCATGAGTCGCCGTCCATGGCCGTGATCGTCGCCTTCGTCATCAATGCGGGGCTCAACTTCGTCCTCGGCCTGCTGATCGCCAAGCTGCTGGGGCCGGCGGATTTCGGCCGGTTCGCCCTCGCGACCACCGGCGCCATCGTGCTGAACACGGTGCTGTTCGAGTGGCTGCGCCTGTCGGCGACGCGGTTCTACTCGGGGCGCGTGCGCGTCGACGAGCCGTGGATCCGCCACGGGCTCGACCGGGCCTACCTGCGCATCGGCGCGCTGCTCCTGGCCGCCGCGGCCCTGTGCGGGGCCTTCGGCTTCGCCGGCGGCGCCGACGGGCGCGAGGCGGTCCTGTGCGGCACCGGCCTCGCGGCCCTGGGCATCGGCGTGTTCGACTACCACGCGGCCCTCGCCCGGGCGCGGTTCGACGGCAAGCTCTATCTCGGCCTCGTGGCGGTGAAGAACGTCCTGTCCTTCGCCATGATGGCCGCGGCGGCGTGGTGGCTGCCCCAGCCGGCCTGGGTGCTGGCGGCGGCGGGGCTCAGCCAGCTCCTCGCGGTGGCGGTGCTGCGCCACCCCCTGCGCGACCCGCGCACGCCCCTCGAGCGGCCGCGCCTGTCGACGACCTGGCGGGTCTTCGCGCGCTACGGCCTGCCGCTGATCGCCGCCAACACCGCCTACCAGTGCCTCGCCTTCGTCAATCGCGGCGCCATCGCGGGCCATGCCGGCTTCGCCGAGGCCGGCTACTTCGCCCTGGCGGCCGACGTCACCTCGCGCTCGCTGATGACGCTGGGCACCGCCCTCGACCTGCTGCTGTTCCAGTTCGCCGTGCAGGCCGAGGAGCAGAGCGGCCGCGCCGCCGCCGAGGCGCAGGTCGCCGCCAATGCCGGCACCGTGTTCGCCCTGCTGGCACCCTGCGCGGTCGGCTTCTGGGCGGTGCTGCCGGCCCTCCAGGGCCTGGTGGTGCCGGACGCCTATCGCGGACCGTTCGAGACCTACAGCACCGTGCTGATGCCGGGCCTGTTCTGCCTCGCGATGATGTTCTACGCCCTCAACCCGGTCTTCCAGATCCGCCGCAAGACCCTGCCGGTGGTCGCCGCCGCCCTGGTCGGCCTCGCGGTGAACGGCGCCGGCCTGCTGGTCCTCCCGGACCGGATGGGCGGGCTCGGCGTCGCGGTGGCGCAGACCGCGGGCCTCGCCGCCGCCGGAACGTGGCTCGGCTGGCGCGCCCTCACCGGCCCGGGGCGCATCGCGCTGCCCTGGGGCGAGATCGGCGTCGCCGCGCTCGCCTGCGCGGCGATGGGGCTCGCCCTCGCCCCCTTCCGGCAGCTGCCGCCCGCCACCGCCCTGGCCGTGCTGGTCCCGTCCGGGATGGTTCTCTACGGCGCCCTGGTCTGGATCTTCGACATCGCCGGCCTGCGCCGTCAGGTCCTGGCGCGCCTGCGCCCGGCGCGGACCGTGGCGGCGGAGTAGGCTCACGCGAGGGCAGCGCAGTGGAAATCCCGCCGCTGAAACCCCGCGACTCCGCCTGCGCTTGAATCCGCCGCCGGATCCGGCGACACCCGTCCTGGAATGGATACAAACAGGACCGGGACGGGAACGATGGGCGTCTACGAGCCCGGCACCGAGGCGGAGGCCGGGGAGATCGTGCGGGCGGCCGCCGGCCGCGGCGAGGGCCTGCGCCTCGCCGGCGGCGGCACCGCCGCGGGGCTCGGCCGGCCCGCACAGGACAGCGCGACGCTCTCCGCGCAGGCGCTCACCGGCGTCACGCTCTACGAGCCCGCCGAGATGGTGGTGGCGGCCCGGGCCGGGACGCCGCTCGCCGAGGTCGAGGCGCTGCTCGCCTCCCGCGGCCAGATGCTGCCCTTCGAGCCGATGGACCTGCGCGGCCTGTACGGCACCGCCGGCGAGCCGACCCTCGGGGCCGTGGCGGCGATCAACAATGCCGGCCCCCGGCGGATCAATGCCGGCGCCGCCCGGGACAGCCTGATCGGCGTGCGCTTCGTCAACGGGCGCGGCGAGGCGATCAAGTCGGGCGGCCGGGTGATGAAGAACGTCACCGGCCTCGATCTCGTGAAGCTGATGGCCGGCGCCCACGGCACGCTGGGCCTCCTCACCGAGGTCACCTTCAAGGTGCTGCCCGCCTGCGAGCGGGTGGCGACCCTGGTCTTCTCCGGCCTGGACGACACGCGGGCGGTGACCGCCCTGTCGGAGGCGCTGGGCTCGCCCTTCGAGCTCACGGGCGCCGCGCACCTCCCGGCCGGGATCGGCGCCCCGGAGGCGCGGACCCTGATGCGCCTCGAGGGTTTCTCCGACTCCATCGACTACCGCACGGGCGAGCTGCGGCGCCTGCTGAAGCGCTACGGCCAGCCCGAGATCATCGACGGCGAGGCCGGCGCCGCCCTGTGGCGGACGGTGCGCGACGCGGCGCCGCTCGCCGAGCCGCGGGAGGCCGCCCTGTGGCGGATCTCCACCGCGCCGACCCGCGGGCCGGCCCTGGCGGCGGCGGTCGCGGCCGAGCGCGACGCGCGCTGGTTCTTCGACTGGGGCGGCGGCCTGATCTGGCTCGCCACCGGCGCGGCGGGCGATGCCGGCGCCGCGACGGTGCGCCGGGCGGTGGGGGCTCAGGGCGGCCACGCCACGCTGGTGCGGGCCCCCGACGCCGTGCGCGCCGCCGTGCCGGTGTTCGAGCCGCTGGCCGAGCCGCTGATGCGGCTCACCGCCGGCATCAAGGCGGCGCACGACCCCGCCGGGGTGCTCAACCCCGGCCGGATGTACGCCGGACTCTGAAGCTTCAGATCCCGCCCCTCCCCGAGCGTGGGGAGCCGTGGCGCCGAGGACGCGACCCGTGCAGACCAACTTCGCCCCCGCCCAACTCGCCGATCCCGCCATGGCGGCGTCGGAGAAGATCCTGCGGACCTGCGTGCATTGCGGCTTCTGCACGGCGACCTGCCCGACCTACCTGCTGCTCGGCGACGAGCTCGATTCCCCGCGCGGGCGGATCTACCTGATCAAGGACATGCTGGAGGGCGGCAAGCCGGCCTCGCAGGAGGTGGTCAAGCACGTCGACCGCTGCCTCTCGTGCCTGTCCTGCATGACCACCTGCCCGTCGGGGGTGCACTACATGCACCTCGTCGACCACGCCCGGGCCCATATCGAGGAGACCTACGTGCGCCCCGCCGGCGACCGGTTCCTGCGGGCGCTGCTCGCCCAGGTCCTGCCCTGTCCGGGCCGCTTCCGCCTCGCGCTCACCGCCGCCAAGCTCGGCGCGCCGTTCCGGGGGCTGGTGGCCCGGCTGCCGCGGGTCGGCAACCGCCTCGCGGCCATGCTCGACCTCGCGCCGGCCGGGGCGCCGCCCCGCGAGCCGACGAACCGGCCCGGCCGGTTCCCGCCGGCGGGCGGCCAGGCGGCCGGGACGCCCGCCCGGCGCGTCGCCCTCCTCCGCGGCTGTGCCCAGAGCGTCCTGCGGCCGGACTTCAACGCCGCCGCGATCCGGCTGCTCAACCGGCACGGGATCGAGGTGGTGCACGCGAACGAGGGCTGCTGCGGGGCGCTGACCCACCACATGGGCAAGGAGGAATCGGCCCACGCCCACGCCAGGCAGGCGATCGACGCCTGGGACGCCGAGATCGCCGAGGGCCTCGACGCGATCCTGGTCACGGCCTCGGGCTGCGGCACGACCATCAAGGATTACGGCTTCATGTTCCGCGACGACCCTGCCTACGCCGAGAAGGCGCGGCGGGTCTCGAGCCTGGCCAAGGACGTGACCGAGTACCTCGCGCTGCTCGACCTGGCCCCCGTGGCCGAGACCGACCTCGTCGTGGCCTACCACTCGGCCTGCTCGATGCAGCACGGCCAGGGCATCCGCCTCGAGCCCAAGACGCTGCTGAAGCGCGCGGGCTTCACCGTGAAGGACGTGCCCGAGGGCCACATCTGCTGCGGCTCGGCGGGGACCTACAACATCCTGCAGCCGGAGCTCGCCGCGAAGCTGCGCGCCCGGAAGGTCGCCAACATCGAGCGCGTGCGCCCCGACGTGATCGCCACCGGCAACATCGGCTGCGCCACGCAGATCGGGAAGGGCACCGGCATCCCGATCGTCCACACGGTCGAGCTGCTCGACTGGGCGACCGGCGGCCCGAAGCCCGCGGCGCTCGCCGGGGTGACACCGCGGCTCGAAGCGGCGGAGTAGGCACACGCCTGTCGCGTGGCGCCGCGTTCACCGTGACAGGCCCGTGACATCTATTCACGTTGACCCTTGCCAAATCCGCGCAGCGGTCTGTAATGATGTCGACCCCTCTCCGGTCCCGCCGGTCGCCGCAACGGCCCGCGGACGTGACCGAATTCCTCGCGAAAGCGGTCGCGGTGTCGCGGCGGGCCCTGTCGGTCCGCTTGGCGGCGGCATGTGCCGCCCGCGATCGGGCAGGTGTCGCACGACGCGGCGGAGATCCTCCGCCGCACCCAGGAATTCACGGCCGGTCCCCCGCCGGCCGAGATTGTTTCGCGAGGTCGGGACCACGATGGACGGACGCACGGCCCAGCATAAGGCTGCGCGTGCCCCGGAGGCGCAAACGGTGCGTCACGCCGGTCCGTCCGTCCGCCCGGCCTGTTTCAACCCCAGGCGCCCAGGGCGCCGAACGGCGGTTGACGGCAATTTCCCCTCGAACCCATCCGCCTCGGCGACGAGGCCGGCATCCCGCCCGACAGCATTGACGTCGGGCGAGGCGCCGCCGGGACCACGGGCACGGAGAACGACGTCGGCCGCCATGCCGAGAGTCCGACATGGCCAACAAAATGCTGATCGACGCGATGCACCCGGAGGAGACCCGGGTCGTCACGGTCCACGGGTCTAGGGTCGAGGAGTTCGACTTCGAAGCCGCCAACCGGCGCCAGCTGCGCGGCAACATCTACCTCGCCAAGGTCACCCGGGTGGAGCCGTCGCTCCAGGCGGCGTTCGTCGAGTACGGCGGCAACCGCCACGGCTTCCTGGCCTTCAACGAGATCCATCCCGACTACTACCAGATCCCGCTGGCCGACCGGCAGGCACTCCTCGAGGAGGAGGCCCGCGACGCCGAGGAGCACCGCGAGCGCGAGGAGCGCCGTCGCCGGTCGTCGTCGCGCCGGTCCCGCGGCCGCCGTGCCGAGGCCCGCGCACGCGGCGCGGACGAGACCGTGAGCGCCGAGGACACGCACGCGGCGTCCGAGAGCGAGGATCAGGCCGAGATCCGGAACGAGTCGGGGATCGACCCGGCCGTCCAGCCCGACACGCTGTCCGAGAACCCCGAGGCCGTGCAGGAGGCCCTCGCCTCCGAGGCCGCCGCCGGCGACCTCCCGGAGGGTGAGCCGGCGCAGGCCGCCGAGCCCGCGACCGAGACCGCGCCGGTCGAGGCGCAGGCGGCCCCCGCCGCGTCGGAGCCGGTCGCCGCCGACTCCGCCCCGTCCGAGGACGCCCCCTCCGAGCCGGAGGCCCGCATCGCCGTGGCGGAGGCGCTGACCGTGTCCGACGCGCCGGACGAGACCGCCGCGCACGCGATCGTGACGGAGGAGAGCGAGGCCGAGGAGACCGCGCCGACCGCCGCCGACCCGTCGGCCGAAGCGTCGGACGAGGCCTCCGAGGAGGACGACGAGGAATCCGACGACGACGAGGATGAGGACGACGAGGACGAGTCCGACGAGGATGACGACTCGGACGAGGAATCCGATGAGGAGTCCGACGATCCCGACGCCGAGCCCAAGATCGCCCAGGTCGGCGGCAACGGTGACGCGCTGGCCGAGATCCCCGAGCGTCCGCGCCACTACCGCCGCCAGTACAAGATCCAGGAGGTGATCAAGCGCCGCCAGATCATCCTGGTGCAGGTGGTCAAGGAGGAGCGCGGCACGAAGGGCGCGGCGCTCACGACCTATCTGTCGCTCGCCGGCCGCTACTCGGTGCTGATGCCCAACACCGGCCGGGGCGGCGGCATCTCCCGCAAGATCACCTCGGCGGCCGACCGCAAGCGCCTGAAGGAGGTCGTGCAGGACCTGGAGGTGCCCGAGGGGATGGGCGTCATCCTGCGCACCGCCGGCGCCTCGCGGTCCAAGCCCGAGATCGCCCGCGACTTCGAGTACCTGATGCGCCTGTGGGAGTCGGTCCGCGAGCTGACCCTGACGTCGATGGCGCCGGCCCTCGTCTACGAGGAGGGCTCGCTGATCAAGCGCGCCATCCGCGACCTCTACAACAAGGATCTGGACGAGGTTCTGGTCGCCGGCGAGGACGCCTACCGCGAGGCCAAGGACTTCATGCGGATGCTGATGCCCGGCCAGTCCAAGGTCGTGAAGCCCTACCGCGACTCGACGCCGATCTTTGCCCGCTTCGGCGTCGAGCAGCAGCTCGACGCGATGTTCTCCACGCACGTCTCGCTGAAGTCCGGCGGCTACCTCGTGATCAACCCGACCGAGGCCCTGGTCTCGATCGACGTGAACTCCGGCCGCGCCACCCGCGAGCACGACATCGAGGACACCGCCCTCAAGACGAACCTGGAGGCCGCCGAGGAGGTCGCCCGCCAGCTCCGGCTGCGCGACCTCGCGGGCCTGATCGTCATCGACTTCATCGACATGGAGGAGAAGCGGAACAACCGCGCCGTCGAGAAGAAGCTCAACGAGTGCCTGAAGAACGACCGCGCCCGCATCCAGGTCGGCCGGATCTCGCCCTTCGGCCTCCTGGAGATGAGCCGCCAGCGGATCCGCACCGGCGTGCTCGAATCCTCCTCGATCCCCTGCGCCCATTGCGGCGGCTCGGGCTTCGTGCGCGCCACCGCGTCGGTGGCGCTGCACATCCTGCGCTCGATCGAGGAGGTGCTGCTCAAGTCAGCCTCCCACAACCTCGTCCTGCGCACCCGCACCGAGATCGCGCTCTACATCCTCAACCAGAAGCGCGGACACCTGCGCGAGCTCGAGGTGCGCTTCGGCGTGACGATCACGATCGCGGCCGACGAGCGGCTGGCGGCGACCACACCGTTCCAGCTCGACCGCGGTGAGCCGGCCCAGCGGGCGGAGGGCCCGGTCACGGGCGTGCGCGCCCAGGCGATCTCGCCCGCGATGGAGTTCGACGACGAGGACGAGGAGGCCGACGAGGCCGAGACCGAGATTGAGACCGAGACCGACGCCGAGGGCGAGGCCGACGAGGGCCGCGCCGAGGCCCGCGAGGACGGGTCGCGCGAGGAGGGCGAGGGCCGCCGCCGCCGCCGTCGCCGCCGCCGGCGCGGCGGTCGCCAGGAGGGCCGCGGCGAGGACGGGCGCGCCGAGGACGATCGCGGCGATGACGATCAGGACGACCAGCAGGACGACGGCCGCGACGACGCCCGTTCGGACGCGGAACGGAGCGATGGGGACTGGGACGGCGCGCAGCCGGCCGGGACCGAGGCTCCCGCTGCGGCCGTCGCCGCGGAGGCCGGCGAGGCCGACGAGGCCGTCGCAGGTTCGGACGAGGCGGCGCGGTCCGAGGACGAGGGCGGCCGTCGCCGCCGCCGCGGGCGCCGGGGCGGCCGCGGTCGCAGCGAGGGCCGCACCCGCGAGGCGTCCGAGACGGACGACGCGCCGGAAGCCGCGGGCGATGTCGTCGCCCTGTCGGCGGAGGAGCCGGTGAGCGCCCAGGCTGTGGCCGAGGCGATCGAGGCGGCGCCGGCCGCGGCCGCCGAGGACCGGACCGAGACCGCGGTGGACCTGCCGGTGACCGCGGTGGACCTGCCGGTGGCCCCGGTCGAGTCCGCGGCGCCGGCGGCCGATCGGGCGACCGTCGGCGCGCAGGCCGAGGCCGGCTCGCCCGAGGCCGCTCCCGCCGAGCCGGCGCCCGAGCCCGTGGCGATCGTGCTGACGCCGCCGTCCGATCCGGACCGGCCGAAGCGCGCCGGCTGGTGGTCGCGCACCAAGGCGGCCCTGACCGGCGAATGAAGCATTGCGCCCCCTGATAGAGCGCTATCAGGGGGCGCAACTTCTCGAAGTAGACGTGTTGCGCTGCACCGATGCCCCGCAACGCTTGTCGAGAGACTGGTCTATCCTTCACCATTGGTTGAAGGTTCTGTGTGACCATGCGCCCCGATTAGAGTGTCGGAGAGGCCCGCATGTTCAGTTTGCGCCGGCAGCGTCAGATCCCTGACGCGCTAGCAACCCCGGTGACGACGACCGCCCCGGTCGAGACGGCGGCGGTCTTGCCAGTCGAGACGGCCCCGACGCCCGTCGCGGAGCCGACCGTCGATCGGGAATGGCTGACTCTCCTGGCGCGCCTGTCCGCCTCCGCGTCCGACGCCGGCACCTCGATCGGCTGGATGACCCACGACGCCTCCGGCACCGCCGAGCAGGCCCGGCTCATCGCGGCCGCCAGCGAGGAGCTCGCCGCGACCACGGGTGAGATCGCCGCCCGCTCCTCGTCGGCGGCCGAGATGGCCGAGACGGCCCGGGCCGGCATCGCCACCTGCGTGGGCGACCTGCATCGCGCCACCGACGGCATGCGCGGGATCGAGGAAGGCACCGAGGAGATCGGCAGCCGGCTCGACAGCTTCTCCACCGCGGCGCTGCGGATCGAGGAGATGGCCGGCACGATCGCGGCGATCTCGGCCCAGACCAACCTGCTGGCGCTCAACGCCACGATCGAGGCGGCGCGGGCCGGCGAGGCCGGCCGCGGCTTCGCGGTGGTCGCCGCCGAAGTGAAGACGCTCTCGGCGCAGACCGCGAAGGCGACGGACGAGATCCGGGCGCGGGTCAGCGGCCTGCGCGAGGAGATGGCGGCGATGCAGGCCGCCGTGACGCGCAGCCGCAACGCCGTCGAGGCCGGCGCGTCCGCGATGGTTCGGGCCAATGCCCGCGTCGAGGCCGAGAGCGGCGCCGTCGCGAACGTCGCGGCGCAGATGCGTGAGGCCTCCGAGATCCTCGGCCAGCAGATGCAGGCCACCGGCGACATCGCCCAGAACGTCGGCCGCATCGCGGAAGGGACTGACAAGGCCCGCCGCGAGATCGGCGACGCCCTCGCGCAGCTCGGACGGATCGAGGATCTCGGCCGCACCCTGCTCGACCGGCAGACCGGCACCGCCGCGGATCAGCGGGTGATCCGCCTGTCGGCGGACTGCGCCGCGTGGCGGCGCGCCATCGCGGCGACCCTGGTCGGCATGCGCTCGACCGACACGCCGCCGGAGGGCATCCCCGCCGACGCGACGCGGCCGGCCGCCATCGAGAAGCCCCTGGCGCAGGCCCGCGAGCAGGCGGCCGCCCTGGTCCGCTACGTGCGCAGCCAGACCTGGGACTCGGCGACCACGGCGTTCGTCGCCTTCGAGGCGGCGGTGAAGGAAGCCCGGGCGGCGATCGAGGCCTGAAGGTCATCCGACCCCGGGTCCGCCGTGACCCGGGACCGTCTCGGATGAAGGTCGGAGACCGTCAGGCCGGCGGCGGATCGGAGCGCGGCGCTGCCGGCGCCGCGTCGGCCTTTCGGCGATCGCGCTCCTTGCGCAATTCCCGTTCGGCCAGCAGCCAGAACTCGATCTCGAAGCCCTCGGGCCTGTGGTTGCGCTCCCAGAGCTCGTAGGCCCGCTCGCGAATCTGCTCGAACGTGATCGTGTCGGACGACCGCGCCGAAGGCTGCGGTGCCGCCGCGTCGGTCCCGGACGCGGGTCCCGGCGCGGGCTCGGACCCAGACTCGGACCCGAGTGCGGATCCGTGCGCCGGTGTCCCCGCCATCGGATGATCCGGAGGCGGACGGAAATCGGGGGGCACTTCCATGGCGCCGGTCTCAGGCGGCCGGCTTGTCGAGATAGGCGGCGACGCTGGTGATCCGGCTGCCGACCATGGTCACTGCCTTGCGCAGCCTCTCCTCGCTGACTCCGAAACGCTGCGCCCACTCCTCGCGGGTGGCGCGGTCGTAGATGTCGATATGCGTCTTGCCTCTGGATTCGGTCGACATGCAGTGCCCGCTCCGGTTCGCCGTGAGACGCGGCCGTGCCGCGCTTCCTGGAGGGACAACCGGACTCGGAGACTTCGGTTGCCGCCGGTCGCGCGGGACGCGCAGCTAGACCGCGCGAGACGTCAGGGTGCGGTCGGAGCGGGGCTGGGGACCGGCGCCGGATCCTCCTCGGCCGCGTCCGGGCGGACCCGCCCCGCCACGAAGGCGGTCAGCAGCGGCACGAGCAGCGCCGTGACCACCACGCTTGCCGCCACCAGCACGGTGGCGGGGCCGGCGGCCTCCTTGTAGGCCGGATTGGCGGCGGCGATGATCGCCGGCACGGCGGCGGCGTTGCCGGCCGTCGAGGCGGCGGCGACGCCCGCCACGCCGTTGCCGCCGGTGAGGCGGTCGGCGACGAACAGGGCGGCCCCGGTGATCGCCACCACCGCCGCGCCGAGGCCGATGCCGAGGAGGCCCGCCTGCCAGATCTTGGCGAGGTCGAGCCCGAAGCCGAGGGCGAAGGCGAAGAACGGGATCATCACCGGCGCCGCCCCCGACAGGAAGGCGCGCATGTCGCGGTCGAGGTTGCCGAGGATCATCCCGATCAGCAGCGGCAGGATGCTGCCCACCAGGGTCGGCCACGGGAAGGCCGACAGGCCCGCCAGACCGAGCGTCACCATGGTGAGGAACGGCCCGGATTCGAGGCTCATGATCGCGTAGGCGCCCGCATCCTTCGGGCGGCCGAACTGGCCCATCAGGGCGAGGTAGAGCCCGCCGTTGGTGTCGTTCATGGCGGCGACGATCGCCAGCGTCGACAGCCCCGCGAAGGCGCCCCCGACCATCGGCGCCTCGCCGAGGATCTGCCCGAACACCACGCCCATGATCGCCGCGACGCCGACCTTGGCGGCCAGCAGGACGCCGCCCTTGCGGGCGATCGCCGGGGCGGCGCGGAAGTCGATGCCCGCGCCCATGCAGACGAAGAACACCGCCAGGATCGGCAGCGCGCCGTTGAACAGCGCGCCGGTGAACGAGCCGAAGAACGTCGCGGTGTCCGGGAAGAGCGTGTGGAGGATCGCGCCGAGGAACAGCGGCACCACCATCAGGCCGCCGGGCACGCGCTCCAGGGAGCGCTTGATGGGAATCTGCATGGGTCGCCCTTCCGGTGCCGGCCCGTTCCGGATCCTGGCACCCGCCTTCCCCCCGGCGGCCTGCTACATCCTTTCGACGAGTCCGCGCAACGCGCGGCCGGACCGGTGCACATGGTGACAACTGCGCGGGCCCATCCCTGCCTGGGCGCGGCCCGGCACGATCTGCGGCGGCCCGGATGTCGTCAGCGACGTCCCCGTCCCTGTCCGGCTCTCTGGACCCGGCGGCCTCGCCCGGGCGGCGGTCGATCCGAGGCGCGGGGCTGCCCGCTTGACCGCCGCGCCGGCCGGTCGGTATGCCGCGCGACAACCTGACAACGAGCACGCGAGCCGCGCTCGGCCGGGGGCGCGGCCGGCGCGGCTCCCGCCATGATCCGCCCGACATGACCCGCCTGCGCCTCATCGCCGACGATCTCACCGGCACCCTCGACACGGCCGCGGGCTTCACCGGCCTGTGCGGGGCGATCCCGGTGGCGTGGCCGGAGCTCCTGGCGGGGGATGGATCCGGCTGTTTCGCGATCGATTCCGGTACCCGGGAAGTCTCGGCCGCGGAGGCCGACCGGATCGTCGGCGCCCTCGCGCCCCGGCTGGACGGGGCCGACATCGCCTTCAAGAAGGTCGACAGCCTGCTGCGCGGCCCCTGGGCTGCCGAACTCGCGGCCGTGCTTCGCACCGGGACCTGGGGGCGCTGCGTGGTGGCGCCGGCCTTCCCGTATCAGGGACGCCGCACGGAGGGCGGGCGGCAGCTCGCCCGGCGCGGCGCGGGCTTCGAGCCGGTCTCGGGCGACATCGCCGAGGGCCTGCGGGCGGTCGGGCTGCCGGCGCGCCGGGCCGACGTGTCCGACGGGCCGGTGGCGGGCGTCGCCGTCTACGACGCGGCGAGCGACGCCGACCTCGCCCGGGTCGCGGATCTCGGCGGCGGCGGGCCGGTGCTCTGGTGCGGCAGCGGCGGCCTCGCGGCGGCCCTGGCGCGCGGCGTGGCGGCGCCGGGCGACGACCGGCTCGCCGGCCCCGTCCTCGGGCTGTTCGGCTCGGACCGGCCCGAGACCGCGGCGCAGCTCGCGGCCTGCGGCGCCCACCACCTCGTCCTGTCGGCGCGCCATCCGGACCATGCCGGCGCGGTGGCCGCGCGCCTCGACCGGGACGGCGTCGTCCTGGCGAGCCTCGCGCTGCCCGAGGGCACCGGCCGGGAGGAGGCCGCGGCGCGGATCGCCCAGACCTTCGCGCAGGTGGTCGACCGCGTCCCGCGGCCCGGCACGCTGCTGGTGGCCGGCGGCGAGACCCTGAAGGCGCTGTGCCTCGCGCTCTCCGTCGCGCGCCTCGACGTCACCGGGCAGATCACCCCGGGCCTGCCCCGCTCGACCCTGCGGGGCGGACGCTGGGACGGGCTCGCGGTCGTGTCCAAATCCGGCGCCTTCGGAACAGAGGGCGTCTGGCGCGATCTACTTCACGGCAACGGCTTTCCGCGCAGCAGGAGCGACGCGTGACCTCACATCTCGCCATCACCATGGGCGATCCGGCCGGCATCGGCCCGGAGATCATCGTCAAGGCCGCCGCCCGGCTGAAGCACCGGATCGACGCGGGCGACCTCAAGCTCGTCGTCATCGGCAGCGCCCCCTCCCTGCGCCGCGCGGAGCGGGCGCTCGGCCTCCTGCCCGATCCCGTTCCCGAAGTCGCCGAGGACGGCGATTGGCCGGCGCTGTGCTGCCTCCAGGCCGACGCGGAGGGCGCGCCGATCGAGCCGGGCCGGCTCTCGGCCGACGGCGGCCGCTTCGCCTACAAGGCGATCGAGGCCGGCGTTCGCCTCGCCCTGGCCGGCCGGATCGGCGGCATCGTCACCGCGCCCCTCAACAAGGAGGCGCTCAACAAGGCCGGCTACCACTATGCCGGCCACACCGAGATGCTGGCGGAGCTGACCGGCGTGCGCGGCTCGGTGATGATGCTGGCCCACGGCAACATGCGGGTCTCCCACGTCACGACCCACGTCGCCCTGGAGGACGTGCCCAAGCGCCTGACCCCGGAGCGCCTGCGCCTCGTCATCGACCTCACCGACAGGGCGCTGAAGGGGCTGGGTCTCGCCCGGCCGAAGATCGCGGTCGCCGCGCTCAACCCCCACGCCGGCGAGGGCGGCCTGTTCGGGCGCCAGGACATCGATGTCAGCGCGCCGGTGATCGAGACCGCCAACGCCGACGGGCTCGACGTGCACGGCCCGGTGCCGGGCGACACGGTGTTCGTGAAGCTGCGGGCGGGCCAGTACGACGCGGTGGTGGCGATGTACCACGACCAGGGACACATCCCGGTCAAGCTCCTGGGCTTCGAGATCGACCCGGCCACGGGCAAGTGGATGGACCTGTCAGGGGTGAACATCACCCTGGGGCTGCCGATCATCCGCACCTCGGTCGATCACGGCACCGCCTTCGACATCGCCGGCACCGGCGTCGCCAACGAGCGCAGCCTGATCGAGGCGATCGAGTTCGCCGAGAAGCTGGCGGCGAACCGTCAGGCCGGTTGAGCGCGGGGCGGGCGCACGGGATCTCCGAAAAGCGATCTCCGATCCGCCAGCCCGACCGCCCGGCACCCGTGTTTCACGTGAAACAAAGCAGGAACGAAATCTACCGCGCCTCGGCCTCCTGCCCCACGGCCTCGCAGGCGAAGGGCGACGGCGGCGCCTCGACGCCGCGCCAGCGACCGTAGGCCCAGGGGCGGTACCACGCCGCCCGCGCGGGCACGCGCTCCGGGACTAGGTCGATGCCGTGGGTGCCGAACGGCCCGCAGCGGCAGATCCGGGCGAAGCCCATCCAGCCGCCGGGCCAGAGGCCGTGCCGGGCGATGGCCGTATCGGTGTACTCGGAGCAGCTCGGCCAGTGGCGGCACTGGCGCCCGATCAGGCCCGACAGCGTCAGCTGGTAGCCGCGGATCGCCCAGTGGGCGGCGCGCCGGACCATCCCGTCAGGCGGCCTGCCGCTTGGCGGCGATCTGGTCGAGGGCGTCCACCACCGCGTCGAAGGTCAGGAGCGTCGAGGCGTGGCGCGCCTTGAAGTCCCGCACCGGCTCGAGCACCGCGAGGTCCGACCACGCGCCGCCGGGCGCCGGGCCGTTCTCCTTGAGCATCGACCGCATGGCCGCGCGGACGCCGCGCAGCTCGTCCGCGCTGGCGCCGACCACATGCCGGCCCATCAGCGACGAGGAGGCCTGTCCCAAGGCGCAGGCCCGGACCTCCTGGGCGAAATCCGCGACCCGGCCGTCCTCGCCCAGGACGAGGTCGACCGTCACGGTCGAGCCGCACAGGCGCGAATGGGCCGTGGCACTCGCGTCCGGGTTCTCGAGCCGGCCGAGCCGGGGGATGTCGGCGGCGAGTTCCAGGATACGGCGGTTGTAGATGTCGTCGAGCATCGGGTCCTCGGCCGGAGGCACACTTCCCATCGGGACTCTGCCGCGTGCATCGCGCATTGCGCGTTACCCCGCGAACGATGATATAGGCGCCATACGGCCGCTTCGCGAGGAGGCGGGCCGTCGACCAGGGTCGCGCCAACGGCCACGGTGGTTCCCACGGCCTTTCGTCCATCCCGGGGCGCCGGCTTGAAACCTTTTCGAGCCCGGGATCTTCCCTCGAACGCCCGACGCGATCCGACGATGTACGCCAAGCCCGACAGCACCCCGATGAAATCCCGCATCGCGCGGGCCGGAGATGCCATGGATGCCGCGCTCAAATCCTTGTCCTACCAGGGTGACGGCCAGGGTTTCGACCGGAACGGGGGCGACGGGCAAGGGCTGAACGGCATGCGCAATGACAATCGGCCGGTGGATGAGGGCCGTCCCGTCGAGGTGGCGCCCGAGCCGGCCTCCGCGACCCGCGTCCCGGACGGGATCGAGACCGGCCGCCCGAGCCGCGCCGAGGCCGAGGCCGCCGTGCGCACCCTCCTGCGCTGGGCCGGCGACGACCCGACCCGCGAGGGCCTGCTCGACACCCCGGCCCGGGTCACCAAGGCCTACGAGCAGCTGTTCGGCGGCTACGCGGTCGACGCCGAGAAGCTGCTGGAGCGCGTGTTCGAGGAGGTCGAGGGCTACTCGGACATCGTGCTGGTGCGCGACATCCCGTTCCACTCCCACTGCGAGCACCACATGGTGCCGTTCATGGGCCTTGCCCACATCGCCTATTACCCGACCCGGGGCGTGGTCGGCCTGTCGAAGCTCGCCCGCGTGGTCGACACCTTCGCCCGCCGCCTGCAGACGCAGGAGACCATGACCGCCCAGATCGCCGACGTGATCGAGAGCATCCTCAAGCCCCGCGGCGTCGCCGTGATGGTCGAGGCCGAGCATCTCTGCATGGCGATGCGCGGCGTCCAGAAGGCCGGCGTCTCGACCATCACCAGCCAGTTCCGCGGCGTCTTCAAGGACAACGCCAACGAGCAGGTCCGCTTCCTGACCCTGGTGCGCGGCGGCGCCAAGTAGCCCCGGGCGACGCCTCGACCATGACCGCGCGCGACACCGCCTTCGCTCCCCCCGGCACCCGGGCCGAGATCGAGGAGGGCACGGCCCTCACGCCCCGGTTCGACCGCGACGGCCTCGTCGCCTGCATCGCGGTGGACGCGCGGGACGGGCAGGTGCTGATGCTCGCCCACATGAACGCCGAGTCGCTGGCCCGCACCCTCGAGACCGGCGAGGCGTGGTACTGGTCGCGCTCGCGCCGGGAGCTCTGGCACAAGGGCGCGACCAGCGGCCAGATCCAGCGCGTCGTCGAGATGCGGGTCGACTGCGACCAGGACGCCCTGCTGATCCGCGTCGAGGTCGGCGGCGACGGCGGCTGCTGCCACACCGGCCGGCGCGACTGCTTCTACCGCAGCGTCGTCCGGGAGGCGGACGGCCGGGTCGTCCTGAAAGCCGCCGGGCGATGAACCGCCCTCTTGCCACGCGGTGGCAAGACGAGTCCGCCGACCCGCATTTCCCGCCCGGAACCGTCGAGCCGGTCCGCGCGCCGCCGAGCCCCGGCCCGCAGGTCGGGCTCGCCCTCGGGGGCGGCTCGGCACGGGGCTGGGCGCATATCGGGGTGATCCGCGCCCTGGAGGAAGGCGGCATCACGCCGACCGTGGTGGCCGGCTGCTCCATCGGCGCCGTGGTCGGCGCCTGCTACGCGGCCGGGCGCCTCGACCGGCTCGAGGCCTTCGCCCGGGCGCTGACCCGGCGTCGGGTGGTGGGGCTCATCGACCCCCGCCTGCCGGGCTCAGGCCTGATCGCCGGCAACCGCCTGCGCCAGCGCCTCGCCGCGGATCTCGGCGAGCGCCGCATCGAGACGCTGCCGATCCGCTTCGGCTGCGTCGCCACCGAGTACGGGACCGGCCACGAGGTCAGCCTGACCGAGGGCCCGGCGGTGGACGCGGTGCGCGCCTCCTACGCGATCCCCGGCCTGTTCCCGCCGGTGGCCCATGACGGCCGCGTGCTGATGGACGGGACCCTGGTCAACCCGGTGCCGGTGGCGCTCGCCCGGGCGCTCGGGGCCGACCTCGTCATCTGCGTGAACCTCAACGGCGACACCGGCGGACCGGTGGTGCGCGAGGCGCCGCACCCGGCCCCGCCGCGCCGGGGCTTCCTGCAGGTCGTGCGCGGGCGCCTGCCGGGCTTCGACCGACCCGAGCCCGAGATCGCCGTGCCGGGCATCGCGCGGGTGGTGCTCGACGCGTTCAACACCACCCAGGACCGGATCTCGCGGGCCCGGCTGGAGCGCGACCCGCCGGACGTGGCCATCGGCCCGGATCTCGGGGCCTTCGGGCTGTTCGACTTCCACCGGGCCGCGGAGGGCATCGCCCTCGGGCACCGCGCCGCCCGCGCCGCCCTGCCCCGGATCCGGGCCGTGCTGGAGGGCGCGGCCGCGCGGGCCTGAGGGATCCGGGCGCGCTCCGTCCGGGAGGGGGCCGTCATCCGGCTGTCGTGGCCGCCTGCGATGGGCGCCCGTGCATGCTGGAGGACCTCCAATGTATACGAGTCGCCGTCAGATCCTGCTGTCTGGAGGCGCCGGCCTCGTCGGGCTGGCCACGGGCCTCGGACGGCCCGGCCTGAGCCGCGCCGCCGACCGGCCGCTCCTGACCCACGGCCTCCAGTCGGGCGACGTCGGCACCGACTCGGCGGTGGTCTGGGCCCGGTCCGACCGGCCAGCCCGGGCGATCATCGAGTGGGCGACCACCGAGAGCTTCGCCGACATCCGCGGCGGCGTCTTCGCCGACGCCCTGCCGGAGACCGACGGCACCGTGAAGGTGGCGCTGACCGGGCTGCCGGCCGGCCAGGACGTGTTCTACCGGGTCCGCCTGGAGGACGTCGCCGCGCCGACCATCGTCGGGCCGGACCAGGTCGGGCGGTTCCGGACCGCGCCAGCGGACCGGCGCTCGGTGTCGTTCTGCTGGTCGGGCGACACGGCGGGCCAGGGCTGGGGCATCGACGAGGCCCGCGGCGGCATGACGATCTACTCCGCCATCCTGAAGAACCGGCCGGACTTCTTCATCCATTCCGGCGACACGATCTACGCCGACGGGCCGATCCAGTCCGAGGTGAAGCTCCCCGACGGCAGCCTGTGGCGCAACCGGGTGACCGAGGAGGTGGCCAAGCCGGCCGAGACGCTCGCGGAGTTCCGGGGCCGGCACAAGTACAACCTCACCGACCGGAACGTGCTGGCGATGAACGCCGCCGTGCCGATCCTGGCCCAGTGGGACGACCACGAGGTCACCAACAATTGGTGGCCGGGCGAGCCGCTGACCCGGGCCGAGCACCTGAAGAAGAAGTACGCCGACCCGAACGTGCTGGCGCTGCAGCTGCGGGCGGCGAAGGCCTTCCACGAGTACATGCCGATGCGCTTCGAGCCGTCGGAGCCCGGCCGGGTCTACCGCAAGATCGGCTACGGCCCGCTGGTCGACGTGTTCATGCTCGACATGCGCTCCTACCGGGGCCCGAACGGCGAGAACCGGCAGACGGCGTACGGGCCCGAATCCTACTTCCTCGGGCCGCAGCAGATCGCGTGGCTGAAGCGGGCGCTGCTCGAGTCCCGCGCCACCTGGAAGGTGATCGCCGCCGACATGCCGCTCGGCCTCGTGGTGACCTACGACACCGACCGCAATTTCGGCTCGGAGGCGGTGGCGCAGGGCGACGGGCCGCCGCTGGGGCGCGAGCTGGAGATCGCTGACCTGCTGCGCTTCATCAAGAGCGCGGGGATCCGCAACACGGTCTGGCTGACGGCCGACGTGCACTACACGGCCGCCCACTACTACGACCCCGACAAGGCGCAGTTCCAGGATTTCGAGCCGTTCTGGGAGTTCGTCTCCGGGCCGCTGCACGCCGGCACCTTCGGGCCGAACGCGCTGGACAACACGTTCGGGCCGCAACTGCGCTACGTGAAGGCGCCCGACAAGGGCCAGGTGAACCTGTCGCCGGCCGCCGGCTACCAGTTCTTCGGCCACGTCGCGGTGGACGGCGCCACCGAGCAGATGACCGTGACCCTCAAGGACGCGGCCGATACCGACCTCTGGCACGTCACGCTCGATCCCGTGAAGGCGTGAGGCGGACCGCGGGCGGTACGGGCTCGCGATGTCGGCCTGCTCGCCCGTCGACGAAGGGGCGCGGGTCCCCTCTCCCGCACGGGAGAGGGAGCGCGTCGCGCCGCAGCGGCCTGCCCTGAACCGGCGCGGCCCGGGGGCGGAGGGCGAGAGAAACGCGCGGTGCCGGCGCCCCTACGCCATCGTGATGTAGTCGCGCAGGGCCTGGTGCTCGGCCTCGACGGTGGCGATCTTGCGCGCCACCACGTCGCCGATCGAGACCAGGCCGATCAGCCGCCCGTCCTCGCAGACCGGCACGTGGCGGAAGCGCCCGTCGGTCATGAGGGTCATGACCTCCTCGATCGTGGTGGTCCGGCCGCAGGTGGTGACCGCGGTGGTCATGTGGGCCGAGACCGGCGCGTCGAAGGCCGAGCCCCCGTGCCGGGCGAGCGCCCGCATGATGTCCCGCTCGGAGATGATGCCCGCCACCGTCCCGTCGGCCTGGGCGACCACGAGGGCGCCGATCCGCTTGTCGGCGAGGATCTGGATCACCTCATCGAGGGTCTTGTCGGGGCCCACGGTGACGACGGAGCTGCCCTTCTCGGCGAGGATGCGTGCGACGGTCATGGCTCTCTCCCTGTGTGACGCGGCCGGTGCGCCGTCAGCCCGCGGCGCCCTGATGGCGTTCTCGGCCGGGTTGGCCCGGCTCGTTCACATTGTGGCGAGTGTGTGATCGATCCGGCCGGATGGCAAGGTGCCGGGCGTCGATGGCAGGGACTCAGTGCCGGCGCGGCTCCCGGGGATCCACCAGGGGGAACAGGAAGAAGCCCGCGATGAAGCCGCCGAGATGGGCGTCCCAGGCGATGGCGGCGTTCTCGCCGACGAGCGGCACGCTGACGAGGCCGAAGAGCAGGTTGGTCAGGAGCCAGATCACCAGGAACGACACCGCGGTCCGGTTGCGCAGCAGCTCCGGGATCGTCTCGGCGGGACGGGGCGGCGGCACCTGCCAGGCCGGCGCGCCGTAGCCCGAGACCGGCGGCTGGAACACGAAGCGCGCGGCGGCGGCCATCAGGGCCGAGATCCCCGCCGAGGCGCCGACCAGCGGCCCCGCGCTCAGCGGGTCGATCAGGATGTGGAGAAGTCCGCCGGCCGCCGTGCCGGCCAGCGCGAGCACGCACCAGCGCAGGGCGCCGCAGCGGCGCGCCACCGGCGCGCCGAAGGCCGCGAGCCAGACGCTGTTGAAGATCACGTGCATCCACGAGCCGTGCAGCAGCCCGTAGGTGACGAGCGTCCAGGGCTGGAGCGCGTGCTCGCCCACGATGTAGCGGGCGAAGGCCTCGCGGGCCGCCTCCAGGCCGGGATCGCCCGGATCGGCGGCGGCGCGGATCACCTCGGAGGCCCGGCCGGGATCGAACCAGAGGGTCCAGCGCGCCGGGACCAGCGCGAGGTCGAGGACGAGGCGGATGTCCCAGGTGTCCGGCAGCAGGAACTCGCGCACCGCCTGGATCGCCAGGAGCAGCCCGATCGACGCGGTGACGATGCCCGGCATGTTGAACACGGGCACGCGGCTCTGCCGCGGGAAATCGGGGGAGGCGTCCATCGCCGCACCATGTCGGGGCGCGGCGCGATCGGGCAAGCCCCGGCGACGTATTGAAGCTCGCAAATACCGGTCGGATCGCGGTCCGTATCGCGCACCGCCCCGTCTTCACTCCGGATCCGTCCTGGACGGCCGCGGCGCGCCCGGCGGGGTGCGACGATTGTGTCGCCGGCCACGACGCGCTACCCCCCGCCCCGCGCGGCGCCGGCGGGACCGGCGGCGCGCGGGTGCGGGAGCCGGCACGGCCCGTGCGCCCGGACGCGGTGAACGCCCGGATCGGCCGGTCACACCCCCGCGGATGTGCCAGAATGATCCGGGGATGAACCACAGGCGTTGAGAATCGGGACACCGATGAAGCATCCCACCAGCCGCATGCTCCACGCCTACTGGGAGCGCCTGCGCGGAGAACGGGCCGCGCCGGAACGCGCCGAGATCGAGCCGGGCGAGATCCGGCACCTCCTCGCCGACAGCCTGATCCTGGAACTCGACATGCCGAGCCGCTCCGCGAGCATCCGGCTCGCGGGGACCCGGGTCTGCGCCCTGTACGGCCGCGAGCTGAAGGGCGAGCCCTTCGCCAAGCTGTGGGGCTCCCGGGCGACGGATCCCTGGCGGATCGTCGAGATCGTGGCCAGCGACACGCTGGGCGTCGTCGCGGGCCTGCGCGGCACCAACGCGGCCGGCGAGGCGGCGGATCTCGAACTCCTGCTCCTGCCCCTGCGCCACCGCGGCCGGACGCAGGTCCGCGCCCTCGGCACCCTGAGCCTCGACGGCGCGCCGCACTGGCTCGGCCTGCGCCCGCTGGTGGAGGCGGAGACCACCTCCCTGCGCATCCTGCCCAGCCGCCGGACCGAGCCCGTCCCGCCCGCCCGCACCGCCGTGCGCACGAGCGCGGGCTACCCCGGGCCGGTGCGCCACGGCCACCTCCTCGTCCACGCCGGCGGGCGCGCCTGAGAACCGTATTCGTCCAAGGTTACGCCCGGTCCGGGACGGCCAGTTCGATCGAATCGGCGCGTGCACCCGAGGAAAGCTTCGGCGCACAAGTCGATCGCGCACGACGCGGCAGGGCTCGACAATGGATGTTTCTACAAGGCCGATCGATCCCGAAGCAGGAAAAAAGGGTTTCGTAACTGTCCGTGCCTAGTCTGCACCGGCCATTCTCCGGCGCAGGACCAATCTCGGAATGATCGCGGTCGAGGCCACCGCTGGAACTGATCTGCGCGGCCTCGCCGCCGAGCCGGCGCGCGGTGCCGCCGACCAGCGCCGCCACCAGCGCGTGCGGGTCGCCGTGCTCGGCCGCTACATGCTGGCCGATCGCCGGGAATATCCCTGCCAGACCGTGGACATGTCGCCGGGCGGCGTGCGGCTGACCTGCGCGGTCAAGGGCGCGGTCGGCGAGCGCGTGGTGCTCTACCTGGAGCATATCGGCCGCATCGAGGGCGTCGTCGCGCGCACCTGCCCGGACGGGTTCGCGGTCCAGCTCAACGCCACGTCGCGCAAGCGGGACAAGCTCGCCTCCCAGCTCACCTGGCTGGCGAACCGGGAGATGCTGGGGCTGCCGGAGGGACGCTCGCACGAGCGCCTCGTGCCGACCAACACGGCGGTGGTCCTGCGCGTCGAGGGCGGCCGCGAGATCCGGGCGCGCCTCATCGACATCTCGATGTCGGGCGTGGCGATCTCCTGCCCGGTGCCGCTGCCCCTCGGCGCCGCCGTCACGGTGGGCAGCACGCCGGGCCGGCTGGTGCGCTACTTCGAGGGCGGCTTCGGCGTGCAGTTCCTGCTGCCGCTCTCCCCCGACCGCTTCCACGCCGGGATGACGCTCTGACGCGCGTGCGGCCGGACCGGCCGGCGGTCAGATCTTCTTGGCGAGCTGCGCGGCGACCTCGTCGGCCGGCCGGGTCAGGTCGAGGGCGCCGAGGAAGCGGTTCTGCGCGTCCATGATGTACACCAGGGCGGTGTGCTCCATCGTGTAGTCGCCGTCCTTGGCGGGCACCTTGCGGGCATAGGCCCGGTACGCCTTCTCGGTGGCGGTGACCTGCTCGGGCGTGCCGGTGAGGCCGGTGATGCGCGGGTCGAAGCTCGACAGGTAGGTCTTGAGGCTCGCCGGATCGTCCCGCTCGGGATCCACCGTGACGAAGGCGACCCGCATCGTCTTGCCCTTCGACCCCAGGGCGGCGAGCACGTCGGAGATCTGCTGCAGGGTGGTCGGGCAGACGTCCGGGCAGTGGGTGAAGCCGAAGAACACGAGGTGCGTCGCGCCGGCGAAGTCGCGCTCGGTGACGGTGCGCCCGTCCTGGTTCACCAGCGTGAACGGGCCGCCGACGCTCGGCACGCCCACCGGTGCCTTGTCGGGCAGGAACGCGAACACCGCCGCCCCGGTCAGGCCGATGAGGCCGAGGCAGAAGGCGAGGAGCGGGACGAGGGCGCGGCGCATGGGACGGGTTCCGACCTCCGGGGAGGCCGGCACAGCACACAACGGCGCGCGGAGGCAAGCCGGCGCGGTGCCGCCGGCCGACCGATCGGCGCCGCGCCGGCGCGACCGCTACGGCTTCGAGGCCGGCTCCCCCGCGGGGCTCGCCGGGGCGGCGCCCTTCGGCGGCTCCTTGCCGAGATAGACGTATTCCGGCGCCGCCCGGAGCTGGTCCTTGGTCGTGTCGATCCGCGCCTGGAGGGTCTTGCCGTCGGTGCGGTCGAGCTTGAGCACGGACGGGTCGACCGCGACGTATTTCGAGCCGATCCCCAGGAAGCCGCCGACCCCGATGATCCAGGCCTTCACGGCCCCCTTCTGGTCGAGGACGAAGTCGGCGATCTGCCCGATGGTCTCGTTGGCGCCGTTGACGACGCTGGAGCCGATCAGCTTGCTGGCGACCATGTCGTCGGGGGCCTGGGCCACGAAGGTCGGGCGCAGGCTGTCGGCCATGGTGGCGGGCTGGCCGGGGACCGGGGTCGCGGCGGCGCCGCCGTCCGGCTTGGCGCCGTCCGATCTGGCGCCGTCGGTCTGCGCCGAAGCGGTGGCGAGGCCGGCCAGCAGGAGGGCCGAGGCGAGGAGCGGGGTGCGCATCGGAGCAGGTCTTTCAGACGGGGGCCGCACAGGGGGGTCGCGCCGCCTCAAGGTTCTGGCGGGGCTTAAGTTCCGCGCGGTCTCGGCCCCGGCGGGGGCCGGCCCGGCGGTTTGCCGGCTGCGCGTCGGCGCCGGGGGCCTTTGACGGCGGGGCCTTCCGCCCCGCACAAGGCCGGCGCCATGCTCCGCCTCGCCCTCTACCAGCCCGATATCCCGCAGAACACCGGCACGATGCTGCGCATGGCCGCCTGCCTCGGGCTGGCGGTGGAGATCGTGGAACCCGCGGGCTTCGACGTCTCGGACCGCCACCTGCGCCGCTCGGGCCTGGACTACCTCGACCACGTGGCGATCACCCGGCACCGCTCCTTCGCGGCCTTCGCGGCGTGGCGGGCCGAGGCCGGGATCCGGCTCGTCCTCGCCACCACGGCGGGCGCCGTGCCCTACACGGACTTCGCCTTCCGCCCGGACGATTGCCTGATGGTCGGGCGCGAATCCGCCGGCGTGCCCGAGGCGGTGCACGCGGCCGCCGACGCCCGGATCGTGGTGCCGATCCGGGCGGGCCTGCGCTCGCTCAATGTCGCGGTCGCGGCCGCGATGATCGCCGGCGAGGCCCTGCGGCAGGTGTCCGGGACGGCCCGACCAGATCTCTAGGATCGTGACGCCTCTCGGGTCGGCCGCCGTCTTCGCGAGCGGAGCGAAGCGATCCAGGCAGCGCCACGCTCGGCCGATGTCCCGCTGCACTGGGTTGCTTCGCCGCGCTCGCGAGGACGGGATCGGCAACGGATCGCGTCCGGCTCGCTTGGTACAACGGGACTCATCCTCACCCCGCGAGACGCGCCGCCGCATGGACGACACCGCCTTCACGCCCTCCCGGCGCCACGCCGATCTGGGCCCCGCCTTCTTCGATCCGGTGACGCCGGCCCGGTTCCCGCGGACGATCCTGCGCTACCGCAACCAGACTTGGGCGAAGCGGGTCGGACTGGGCGGCCTGTCCGAGGCGGCGTGGATCGCCCATTTCGGCCGGTTCGAGCCCCTGCCGGGCAGCTTCGAGACGCCGCTGGCCCTGCGCTACCACGGCCATCAGTTCCGCGCCTACAATCCGGACCTCGGCGACGGGCGCGGCTTCCTGTTCGCGCAGCTGCACGACCGCCTGGACGGGCGCCTCCTCGACCTCGGCACCAAGGGCAGCGGCACGACGCCCTGGTCGCGCGGCGCCGACGGGCGGCTCACCCTCAAGGGCGGCGTGCGCGAGGTGCTGGCCACCGCCCTCCTGGAGGCGCAGGGCGTCTACACCTCGAAGAGCTTCAGCCTGATCGAGACCGGCGAGGACCTCGTGCGCGGCGACGAGCCCTCGCCGGCACGCGCCTCGGTGCTGGTGCGCCTGTCCCACGGCCACATCCGCATCGGCAGCTTCCAGCGCTTCCTGGCGCTCGGCGAGCCGGACAACATCGCCCGGCTCCTCGACCACACGATCGCGACCCACCGGCCGGAGCTCTGGCGCGACGGCGTTGAGGATCGCGCCGTCGGCTTGCTGGAGGACGTGGTCGCCCGGGTCGCCCGGATGGGCGCGCAGTGGGCGGCGGCCGGCTTCGTCCACGGGGTCCTCAACAGCGACAACATCAACGTCACCGGTGAGAGCTTCGATTACGGGCCCTGGCGCTTCCTGCCGCATTACGATCCGGACTTCACGGCCGCCTACTTCGACGAGACCGGGCTCTACAGCTTCGGCCGCCAGCCGGAGGCCCTGTTCTGGAACCTCGCCCGGCTCGCCGACTGCCTGCTGGTGCTGGCCCCCCAGGCGCGCTTGGAAACGGCGCTCTCCGGATTCGGGCCGGCCCTGCAGGAGGCGTTCGCCGAGGCCCTGTTCCGCCGGCTCGGCCTCGCCCCGGCGCCGCGGCCGGAGACCGACCGGCTGGTCTCGGCGGTCTGGCGGTTCCTCGCGGAGACGCGGGCGCCCTTCGAGCGGTTCTTCTTCGACTGGTACGGCGGCCTCGCGAGCGCGACCCGCGCGCAGGCCGGGCCGTCCGCCGGCCACTACGCGCACGAGGCCTTCGCGCCGGTGCGGGCCGCGCTGGAGCCGCTCGCGCCCGCCCCGGGCGCGCGGCTCGACCATCCCTACTTCGCGGAGGCGCCCTGCACGCTCCTGATCGACGAGGTGGAGGCATTGTGGGCGCCGATCGCCGCGGCGGATGACTGGTCCCTGTTCGAGGCCAAGCTCGCGGGGGTCGCCCGGATGGCCGAGGCCTGCGGCACGGCGCCCGCCTCGGTCTGAGCGGCCTCCTCCTCGGCGAGCCGTCGGCGCTCCTCGGCGTAGCCCCCCGCGATGGCGAGATCGACCAAGCGCCGGGTCAGCCGGAAGGCCAGCCAGAACAGGGCGAGGCAGAGAAGCGTCGCGGCGGCGGCCTTGAGCGGGTCCACGGGGTTCCTCCGGTGATGTCTCCTCGGGCGGAGCGGCCCTCTTAGTGCCGAGGCGGGCCGCGGGGCAATTGGACTTCGTGCCGAGATCGAGCCCGCGGCGCGTCGTCCCGGGCTCGCCGCGCGGCGCCGGACCGGATACCCGGCCGGAACATGCTATGGCGGCCGGCGGCCGGATCCCGATATCCGGCGCTGAAGATCCCTCGATCAGGCGGATACCCGTGCGCGAGACCTTCCACATCGAAGTCCTCGGACCGGAGCCGGACGAGATCCAGACGCGGATCTCCGTGCGGGTCGGCAGCCTGGAGAGCGCGCAGGAGCGGGCCCTGCGGCTGTTCGCCCGCGCCCGGGTGCCGCAGCGCTCGGGCGAGCCGGCCGAGGCGGTCCGGGTGATCGACGGCGCCGGCCGCGAGGTGTTCTATCGGACGCGCTTCGACGCGGGGGATTGAGGCGCGAGGACACCGCCGATGCGCACAGCCCTGATCCTGCCGGTCCTCGTCCTCGCGGCCGGCGCGCTGTTCCTGCGCAGCTACACCCTGCCGCCGGCCCCGGACCGCCGGGGCGGGACCACGCTCCTGCTGACCTGGCCGAACCGCCCGGCCTTCGGCAGCCCCCGGGCCGACTGCCTCGCCGGGCCGCCCGACGAGCCGGTCCTGCCCTGCCTCATCGCCTCCGTCGCCCGGGCGCGGGACGACGGGTACACGCTGCTGCAGCTGCCGTTCTGCGCGACCTGCTACGACCTGTCCGGGCGGATCGCCGTCACGGGCCACGACGCGGCGGCGACGCGGGCGCGGCTGGAGCAGATCGCCCGCTTCGGATGGTGAGACGCGCCCGGGCAACGCGCTCCCGGGCCCGCTCCAGGATCCGGGCCACCGGGAACAGCGGATCGCGGCCCGCCTCCACCAGCAGATGGGCGATCGGCCGGCGCGCGGTCCAGAAGGTGGTGCCGAGGGCGAAGTCCGGCGGCGCGCAGGAATCGATCCGGTCGATCGGCCAGTCGCCCCCGGCCACCGCCTCGGTCAGCCGGTGGACGAGCTGGACCCCCGGCGCGGTCTCGGGCCGCGTCTCGTCGTTGGCGATCTTCAGCACCCAGGCCTCGCGGCCGGTGACCGGCAGGATCAGGGAGGCCAGGAGCCGGTCGCCCCGGCGCAGGCGCGCGATCCGCACGCCGTCCGCGGCCCCGAGATCGGCACTGAGATCGGCACTGAGATCGGCCAGGGCGGCGCGCAGGAAGGCGATCTCCGCCGGCCGCTGCGCCAGGCTCGTGCCGGCCTGACCTTTCCAGCCGGCGGCCTCCAGGGCGACGTGGGCGTCGAGGGCGGGGCCGAGGGATTCGGGCGCGGCGAGGATCTCGAAGGTCACGGGCCCCGCCGCCTCGAGGCGCGCGCGGGCGCGGCGGAGCTTGCGGCGGCGCTGCCCGGAGAGGTGCCCGAGATAGGAGGCCCGCGCCTCCGGCCCGAGGCCGGTCAGGTCGAGCAGGCCGCGGTCGTGCGGCCAGTACGCGGCGCGGCGCCCGCCACACGCCGTCAGGAGTTCAGGCAGGGGGCCGTCGGTCGGAGCGTTCGGCAGGAGGAGGCGCGGCGGCAGGCCGAGGGCGCCCGGCGCGGCGAGCAGCCCCGCCAGGGCGGCCTCCGGGGCGGCGCCGTCGAGGAGCGGCGCCCCGAACGGGGCGTAGCCGTGGGTCCAGCCCACGAGCAGCGGCAGCGGCACGCCCCAGCGGCGGCGCGACGGCCGGAACGGCCAGGCGGCGAGGAGCCGGGCCCCGGGCGCCTCGGGGGGCTGGTCGGCGACGAGCAGGAGCCGGACGCCAGCCCCGAAGGCATCGCGGGCCGCCAGGGCGTAGCCCGCCTCGTAGAACGGGTTGCGCACCAGGCTCGCCCGACCCAGGGCCCGCCAGGCCGGGACCCAGGGCGCCGCCCCGTCGAGGAGCCGGACCGCCGCCACGAGCCCGCCGGGAAGCGCGGCCGTGTCCGATGGGGTGTCCGACGCGGGGCCTGCCATCGCGGGACCGTCAGGCCGCGAGACGGTGACGGATCGCGCCGGCGAAGCCGAGCACGTCGTAGCGCCACGCCGTCACCCCGGCGGCGGCGGTGAGCAGGACGAGGCGCAGGGCCTGTCCCGGCGGCAACAGGCCGCCGGGGACCAGGGCGATGCCGGCATTCACCGCGCCGCAGGCCAGCGCGATCCCGGCGATGCCGGCCATGTCGGCGAGCGGCAGCGGCATCGTCGTGCCGGTCCGGCGGGCGCCGAGCACCAGCACGAGGCAGGCCGCGCTCTGGCCGCCGGCGAAGGCGAGGGCCGCCCCGGCGGCGCCGAAGCGCGGGATCAGCAGGAGCGACAGCGCGGCGACGGTGGCGAGGGTCGCGAACGCGGCGGCCGCCTCCAGGCCGCTGGAGCGGGCGAAGTAGATCACCTGCCCGAAATAGTAGGCGCGGAACATCATCAGGATGCTCGCCAGGATCAGCACCGGGGCGAGCTCCCGCGCCTCGGCCCGGTAGTCGGGCCCGAGCAGCACCGCCACGACCAGATCGTCGAAGCACAGGAAGAACACGGCCCCGAAGGCCGCGATCAGCGTCATGGCCCGTGCGGCGTCGCGCAGCACCCCGGAGGCCGCCGCCATCCCGCCCACCCGCGCCTCGCGCTTGGCGATCGAGATCAGCGACAGGGCGATCGCCTCGCCGAACACGATGAAGCTCTGCTTCAGGAAGTCGGCCAGGGCCCCGTAGGCGCCGAGCCCCGCCGGCCCCACCGTCTTGGCGATGATCAGCCGGTCGAGGCTCTGGGCGAGCGCCGCCGTCCCGAAGGACAGCACCAGCGGCCAGCCGTAGGCGAACAGCCGCAGCGCCTCCGCGCGGCTGCCGCGGCCGGGCATCATCGGGGCGATCGTGGCCGCGGCCGGCAGGGAGGCCAGGGCGTTCGCGGCCGCCACCGCGAAGGCGAGGTGCAGGGGATCCTGCGAGAGGTGCAGCGCCAGGCTGCCGAGGGCCAGGATCAGGACGGCGCGGCTCATCACCGAGGCCGCCACCGCCCCGGCCCGCAGGCGGGTGCGGGCGATCTCGGTGGAGCCCTCGAACAGGGTGGTCCCGAAGGCCAGCGCCAGGATCGCGGCCGCCATCCGCGCCGGCATCAGGCCGAGGGCGGCGGCGAGCGCGCTGCCGAGCCCGGCGAGGAGCAGCGTGCCGCCCAGGATCCGCACGACGGTGCCGACCTGCGCGGGCTCGCGCGCCTCGTCGTAGAGGGCGAAGAACGCGAATTTCGGCCACTGGCAGGTCGCCCCGTAGAGCACCAGCGCCCAGGACAGGACGTACAGGTAGGTGCCGTAGCTCTCCACCGGCGCGAGCCGCGTGAACACCGCCACGGAGGCCATGTTCAGGGCGGCCGCGAAGCCCCGCGAGCCGACATAGATCAGGCTGTGCCGGGCGATCATGTCCTAGAACCGGTCAGACGCACCACGACCTCGCACCACGCTGGGACAGACCGGCCCGTGGCGGGAGGTAACGCAGGGACGGCGCGCATGACAGCCCGGGCTCTGCAGGCGGCGTGCCGCCGGCCCCGCCCTCAGCCCTCGCCCCGCGGGCGGATCAGCGACGTGCCGGTCATCTCGGCCGGCTGGTCCAGTCCCATCAGGTCGAGGAGCGTCGGCGCCACGTCGGCCAGCCGTCCGTCGGCCAGGGTCACGCCGTCGACGCCGACGAGCGCGGCGGGCACCGGGTTGAGGGTGTGGGCGGTGTGCGGCTCGCCGGTCTCGGGATCGCGCATCATCTCGCAATTGCCGTGGTCGGCGGTCACCAGCAGCGCCCCGCCCTGGGCCGTCACCGCCTCGACGACGCGGCCGAGGCAGGTGTCGACGGTCTCCACCGCCGTCACGGCGGCCGCGAGGCTGCCGGTATGGCCGACCATGTCGGGGTTGGCGAAGTTCAGGATGATGAGGTCGTAGCGCCCGGAGCCGATCGCCTCCACGGCGCGGTCGGTGAGTTCGGGCGCCGACATCTCCGGCTGCAGGTCGTAGGTCGCGACCTTCGGCGAGGGCACGAGGATCGCGTCCTGCCCCGCGAAGGGCTCCTCGCGGCCGCCGTTCATGAAGTAGGTGACGTGCGGGTACTTCTCGGTCTCGGCCATGCGCAGCTGCGCGCGCCCGGCCCGGGCCACGGTCTCGCCGAGGCCGTTGGGCAGGTCGAGGGCCCCGAACAGGGTCTCGGCGAAGGCGTCGATCTCGACGCTGTACTGGACGATCCCCAGGGCGGCGGCGAACCGGACCGTGCGCGCGCGCTCGAAGCCCGCGAAGGCCGGGTCGAGCAGCGCCTCCAGGATCTGCCGGGTCCGGTCGGCGCGGAAGTTGAAGCTCAGGATGCCGTCGCCGTCCCGCATGCCGGCGTAGTCGCCGATGATCGCGGGCCGCATGAACTCGTCGGACACGTCCTGCGCGTAGGACGCGGCGACCGCCTGCCCGGCCCGCTCGAACCGGGTCCCGCGCGCCTCCGTGAGGGCGTCGTAGGCCGTCTGGACCCGCTCCCAGCGCCGGTCGCGGTCCATGCCGAAGTAGCGGCCGCACAGCGTCGCGATGCGGGCGCCCTTCGGGAGGGCGGCCGCGACGTCGGCGATGCAGGTGGCGGCCGAGCGGGGCGGCATGTCGCGCCCGTCGGTGAAGCCGTGGAGCCGGACCGGGATGCCGGCCGTCGTCAGCGCGCGCGCCAGCGCGACGGCGTGGTCCTGGTGCGCGTGGACGCCGCCGGGCGAAAGCAGGCCGACGAGGTGGCAGGTCCCCCCCGACGCGCGCAGCGCCTCGATGAACCGGACCAGGGCCGGGTTCCGGGCGAGGGAGCCGTCGGCGACCGCCGCGTCGATCCGCGGCAGGTCCTGCAGGACGACGCGGCCCGCGCCGATGTTGAGGTGGCCGACCTCGGAATTGCCCATCTGCCCCTTGGGCAGGCCGACATCGGCGCCGAAGGTCGTCAGCCGCGACCGGGGGCGCTCCCGCATCAGACCGTCGAAGACCGGCGTCCTGGCCTGGTGGACGGCGTTGTCGGCCACCGCGTCCCGCAGACCCCAGCCGTCGAGGATCACGAGCATCACGGGACGCGGGGTACTGTCGGGCACGGTCACAACTCTCCTGGGCTGCCGCGCGCGGCGCGCGGCCGGTCTCCGGGCCCTGACGCGGCCGGATCGTTGCGCGTGTCGATAATCGCCTTGGTCGCGCGAGACCACCGCCCCGAAGGGCCAATGGGCGACGGATGCGAGAGAGCGTCGGGCTTCTGACATGCCCCGGCCGCGCTCCGCACATGGCGGGGCGCGGCCGGCGGGGCGCGGCCGACGAGGACTCAGGCGGTCAGTTGACGCGCGCCGCGTCGGATCCCGGCGGGAGGCCGAGCAGGCGGCGCTTCCTTCGCAGGGCGGCCCGGAGCAGCGTCCGCCGGTAGCCCGGATAGGACAGGAACCCCGCCGCCCAGGACAGGTGCATGGTCACGGCCGCCGGGCCGCTCATGACCAGGACGGGTTCCCGCGCCTTCAGCGCGAGGGCGAGGCCGCTCAGGACGCAGCCCCCGGCATAGAGCAGCAGCGGGATCAGCAGGGCGGGCATCAGGGCCGCCAGCGGCAGGGCCGCGACGGCGTAGAGCAGGACCAGGGCCGGCAGGATCTGGCGGGCGCGCGGCAGGCTGGCGTGCTTCTCGAGGGTCCGCGCGCAGCCGCGCCCGTACTGGAGGTACTGTCGGGCGAGGCTGCGGAGGCAGGCGCGCGGGAAGTACGTGATGGCGAGCTCGGCGGCGAGGTAGATCCGCCCGCCCGCCGCGCAGAGCCGCCGGTCGAGTTCGGCATCCTCGTTGTGGGTGAAGGTCTCGTCGTAGCCGCCGACCCGCAGGAACTCGCGCCGGTCGAAGGCCGCGTGGTGGCCGTGGGCGACGTAGCCCGAGATGCCGCCCTGCCGGTGGGCCGAGCCGCCGTTGCCGAGGCGGCTGTTCTGCGCCGCCGCGATCGCCCTCTGCAGCGGCGTGACCCCGACGGTCCGCAGCGGCACGACCACAGAGACGGCCTGGCGCAGGCGCATCGTGCCGACGAGGTTCTGCACGAATCCCTTCGGATAGACGGCGTGGCAATCGGCGCGGACGAGGTAGGCGGAGGCGGGATGCGCGAGTCGCGCGGCGAGGTTGATCGCCGCCGCCTGGATGCGGCGCTCGTTGTGGACGAGCCGGATGCGGGGGTCGCGGGCGCTCAGGGCGGCGACGATCGCGCAGGTGTCGTCGCGACTGCCGCCGTCCAGCACCAGCAGCTCGCAGGCGATGGCGTCCCGGTCGGGCAGCACCGACGCGATGGCGTCGGCGATGTGCGCGGCCTCGTTCAGGGCCGGCATGGCGATCGTCACGAGCGGAGCGCCGGCGGCGCTCACGGGGTCCTGCATGGCGGTTCTCCCGAAACCTGGTCCCGGTCGCCGGCCGATGAGGGCCGGTCGTCCCGGACGGGGACCGACGCCGCGTGCGGCGCGCCCCCGAGGTCTCATTTGTCGTGATTGGCTACGATTACGGTCGTTGATCACAACCACCACTTCAGTCGGCCGGACCGATACGACGAAAGGTGTAATTCGGACCGCCGCACCGCGATGATAGCCCGTTCCGGCGGGACGACCGGGCGGCACGACTTCCGATTCGCACCGGATCCCCGAGCTCGACCACGGGCTCAGAGCGTCATGCGGGACCGCCTCGAATGATGAAATCTTTGGATGCGCTTGCCCTCGGCACGTCGGAACGCGGGCCGACCGAACAGCGGACCGACCCGTCGACGCTGCGGGTGACCGAGATCGCGCCCGACGACCGGATCGTCGCCTTCGACGCGGTCGGCCTCTGGCAGTATCGCGACCTGCTGCGCGTCCTGATCCTGCGGGACCTGAAGGTGCTCTACCGGCAGACCGCCATGGGCGCCTCCTGGGCGATCGCGCAGCCGCTCTTCACCGTCCTGATCTTCACGGTGATCTTCGGCCACTTCGCCAAGATCCCCACCGACGGCGCCCCCTACGCACTCTTCGCCGGCAGCGCGGTCGTCCTGTGGACGTACTTCTCCGAGGCGGTGCGGCGCAGCGCCAACGGCCTCGTGGCGGAGGCCGAGCTGATCCGGAAGATCTACTTCCCGCGGCTGGTCATCCCGCTGGCGACGGTGGTGTCGCCGATGGTCGACTTCGCCATCGCGCTCGGCGTGCTGCTGGCCCTTATGGCTTGGTACGGGGCGGTGCCGGACTGGCACCTCGTGCTGGCCGTCCCGACCCTGATCGTGACGGCGATGCTCGCCCTCGGCGTGAGTCTCTGGCTCGGGCCGATCAACGTCCGCTTCCGGGACATCAAGCACACGCTGCCGTTCGTGATCCAGATCTGGATGTACGCCTCGCCGATCGTCTACGCGTCGAGCATCGTGCCCGCCTCGGTGCGCTGGATCTACGCGCTCAACCCGATGGTCGGCCTGATCGAGGCGTTCCGGTTCGCCATCCTGGGCGGCACGCCGCCCGACGCCTTCGCGGTCGCCGTCTCGGTCACGGCCGCCTTCGCCCTGCTCATCAGCGGACTGATCTTCTTCCAGCGCATGGAGCGCTCCTTCGCGGATGTAATCTGATGTCGATGGCAATCAGCGTTCAGGATATCGGCAAGCAGTACTGGCGCGCTCCCCGCGCCGCGCACCAGAACTCGCTGCGCGACGCGCTCAGCGAGGGCGTCCGCGGCCTGGTGACCCGCCGCGCGGCGGCGCGCCCGTCGCAGGAGAGCTTCTGGGCGCTGAAGGAGGTCAGCTTCGGCATCCGGCACGGCGAGAATGTCGGCATCATCGGCCTCAACGGCGCCGGCAAGAGCACGCTCCTCAAGCTCCTGTCGCGGATCGCCGCGCCGACCACCGGCCGGATCCGCCTCGAGGGCCGGGTCGGGGCCCTGCTCGAGGTCGGCACCGGTTTCCACCGTGAGCTGACCGGCCGCGAGAACATCTTCCTCTACGGCTCGATCCTCGGGATGGACCGTCGGGAGATCGCCGCGAAGTTCGACGCGATCGTCGCCTTCTCGGAGATCGGCGACTTCATCGACATGCCGGTGAAGCGCTACTCCAGCGGCATGTATGTCCGGCTGGCCTTCTCGGTCGCCGCGCATCTCGAGCCCGACATCCTGCTCCTCGACGAGGTGCTGGCGGTGGGCGACTACACCTTCCAGCGCAAGTGCATGGACTTCGCCCGGCGCCTCCAGGGCAAGGGTTCGACGATCCTGCTGGTCTCGCACAACATGTTCAGCATCAAGACCATGTGCGAGCGGGTGATCTACATCAAGGGCGGCCGCGTCGCCTACGACGGCCCCACCGACGAGGGCCTGACCCACTACGAGCGGGACAGCTACCTCGCCGACACCGCGTGGTTCCGCCCCGACACCGGCGACCTGCCGGTCCGGATCAGCGACGTGACGATCGCCGACGAATCCGGCGCGCCGCGGACGCTGTTCCGCCACGGCGAGCGGATGCGGATCCGGGCCCGCTACAGCGCCGCCGAGCCGATCGCCGACCCGCACGTCCTGTTCTCGATCACCCGGTCCGACGAGCTGCTCTGCTGCAATTTCAGCACCCAGGCGGACGGCACCGGCCTGACCGCCCTCGCGGGCGAGGGCGAGGTGGAGCTGCTGACGCCGCCGCTGACCCTGACCGCCGACACCTACACGGTCTCGATGGTGGTCCGGCAGCGCGGCTTCGAGCGGCTCCTCGCGGCCAAGATCGGCGGCCGCTTCCATATCGAGCACCCCGTCTTCGCGCCGGACGTCTTCGGCGTGTTCCACGAGGCGGGGACCTGGACAACGAACGGCGCCGCGTCGCAGCGCTGAGGCCCGGAGGGCGTGATGGTCAAAGGCGCGTTTGAACCCGTCCGTGACGGCGACGGGGAACCTGCGGGCGGGACGGCGTCCCGCGCCGGGCGGATCCGGTCGAACTTCGCGGCCTTCGATGCCCGGGTGCGGCACGCGGAGCGTCTCGCGGCGGCCGGCGACCATGCCGGCGCGGCCGTGGAGACCGCCATCGCGGCGACCCTGGCGGCGCACCGGCACTGCGGCGTGTTCGCGAGCCCGCGCCTCGAACGGTTGATGACCGGGATCGGCCGGACCCTCGACGGCGGCGGCCCGGACGGCGCGCGGGCCGACGGGGCTCCGTACCGGCGGGTCCTCCACGTCTGCACGCAGCTCGCCCCGGTGGGCGGCCTCACCAAGATGCTCGCGCTCTGGATCGGCGCCGACCGCAACCGGGTCAACGGCGTCGCCCTGACCCAGCATCGCGGCCCGGTCGACGGGCGGATCACCGCCGCGGTGCGCGAGAGCGGCGGCGGGATCCACCACCTGAACCACCACAAGGGCGACAAGCTCGCCTGGGCGCGGGAGCTGCGCCAGATCGCGCGCAGCTACGACGTCGTCGTCCTGCACATCCACTGCGAGGACGTGGTCCCGCTGATCGCCTTCGCGGATCCGGCGAAGAGCCCGCCGGTCCTGCTCCTCAACCACGCCGACCACCTGTTCTGGATCGGGACGCGGATCAGCCACGCGGTTATCAACCTGCGCGAGGCCGCGCGCCGGCTCGCCGTCGCGCGGCGCGGCGTCGATCCGGCCCGCAGCCTCCTGCTGCCGACCCTGATCACCCTGCCCGAGCGCCAGCGCGCCCGCAGCGCGGCCAAGCAGGCCCTGGGCGTCCCGGAGGACAGCGTCCTCCTGGTCTCGGTGGCCCGGGGGGCCAAGTACCGCAACGTCGGGCCGGTCACCTACGCGGATCGCCACGTCGACCTGCTCGCGGCACATCCGCAGGCCCGGCTCATCGTGGTCGGCCCCGGCGAGCGGGCCGACTGGGAACGGGCCCGGGCCGCCACCGGCGGGCGCATCACGGCCCATCCCGAGCTGTCGGACCCGCGGGTCTTCTTCGAGGCGGCCGACATCTACGTCGATTCCTACCCGTTCGTGTCGTCGACCTCGATGCTGGAGGCCGCCGCCTACGGGCTGCCGCTGGTCACGCGGTTCGAGGCGCCCGCGGCGGCGGAGATCGTGGCGATCAACCATCCGGGGCTCGACGTCACGGCCCGGGTCGCCCACGACCAGGCCGCCTACGAGGCCCACCTCACGGCGCTCATCACCGACGCCGCGGCGCGGGACGCCGCGGGCGCCGAGAGCGCCGCCGCGGTCGCGGGCCTCTACGCGCCGGCCGCCTGGCTGGCGGGACTCGACGCGATCTACGCGCAGGCGCTGGCCCTGCCCCGCCTGCTCCCGGAGGCCGGCGCGCCCGGCCCGGCCGAGGCGCCCCATCTCGGCGAGCCCGACCTGCGCCACCAGGACATGTTCGGCTCGGACTTCCCCGTGTCGGAGATGACCAAGAACTACATCGGCATGCTGCCGCTGCGCCAGCGCGTCGCCTCCTGGCTGGCCCTGCGTCGCGCCGGCGACTTCTCCGGCCTCTGGGAGCCGGTGCGGCTTCTCTTCCCGGAATGGCTGGTCCGCAACGTGAAGGACCGGTTCGGCCCGATGCGGCTCCGGGCGCAGATCCCCGGCGCCTGAGGCCGCCCCCGGGCCCGGGTGGCCGCGGATCGGTCACGCCGGACGGCGCGCGCGTCGCGGGAGGCCGGGTCGCCCGCCCGCGCCTCCACAGCCCTCACCGGTCTGCGGGACGAAGGCCCGCGCGCCGCCGCAGGGGCGGCGGAGCCGCCAGGACCGCGCGGAATCCTGGGCGGCCCGCCGAACACCACAGGGACAGCGCGAGCGCGCTCCGCGGCGCGGGCCCCTGGAGGGTCCGCGCCGCGGAGCGACAGCCTTGTCGGGCTCAGCGCGTCCTCGTCCTCGGCTCAGCGCGTCTTCGGGTCGGCGGTCAGCGGCCGCGCGGCCGCCCCGGCGGCCAGCGCCAGCAGGGCCGCGCGCACGCGCGTCGGCCGGAAGGCCTGCCGGATCGCCCGGTGCGGCATCAGGCGGACAGCCGTGAGGAACGCCCCCGCGGCGGCGCGGCGATCGCCGCGGGCCATGTGGGCCTCGGTGGCGTCCAGCAGGGCGTCGTAGTAGCCCTGCACAGTCCCGAAATAGAGCCGCAGGGCCGCGAGACGCGAGACGCCGAGCGCCGGCGCGTGGCGTCGGAAGACGAGGCGGGTGAAGTGGATCCGGCGGGCGATCAGGCGGTCGAAGGTCCCGGCCGGACGCTGCCGGAAATGCACGCAGGGCGCGGCGACGAAGCCGACGCCGTGGCCGCGGACGGCACGCAGCTGCCAGTCCCAGTCCTGATCGCCGAGCAGGGCCTCGTCGAACAGGCCGATCGCGTCCACGACGGTCCGGCGCACCACCGTCGCCCCGATCTGCGGGAAGTAGCCGCTCAGCATGCGGCGCAGCAGCGCGCCCTTGTCGGACGGAAGTTCCGGCGGCCAGGGGCCGTAGGTCGGCACGAGGTCGTGGTCGGCGGTGACGATCTGCCCGAACACGACCCCGAGTTCCGGATCGGCCTCGAACAGGCGCAGATGCTCCCGGATATGCGCCGGCTGCCAGACGTCGTCGTCGTCGAGGAACGCCACGTAGGGCGCGCTCGCCCGGGTCAGGCCGGCATTGCGGGCCGCGCCGGCGCCGGGCCGGTCGACTGGGACGTGGATCGCGCCGAACGCGGCGGCGACCTCGGCGGCCGGCCCCGCCGCGCCGTTGTCGCCGACGATGATCTCGAAGGCGAGGTCGGGGCCCTCCAGCGCGCGGATGCTCGCCAGGGCCTCGCGCAGGAAGGCGGGCCGGTTGCAGGTGGGCACCACGACGGAGACGCGGCGCCGCGCGGGTCGGTTCATACCCACTCCTCCCAGGCGTCGTAGGCGCCCCGGAGCAGGGCACCGAAGACCAGATCGTTGTCGAACTGCGTGACGAAGCTGCGCGCCACGGTTCCGGCGGGACGGGTCTCCACCGCCTGCGCGTAGACGATCCGGTAGCCCGCCTCCCGGGCCGCGTGGGCGGCCGCCCGCGTCCAGTTCGCCGACTGCCCCAGGGGGATCGCGAAGGAGTCGGGCAGGACGCCGAGGCGGGCCCCGATGGCGCGCCGGGATTCCTCCAGCTCCTCGGCCGCCTCTTCCGCGCTGAGGCGCCCGAAATCCGGGTGGGTCACGGAATGGCTGCCGATCTCGACCCCGTTGGCGGCCAGCGCCTCGATGGCGCGCCAGCCCAGGATGCCCGGCGGCGCGCTCTCGGGCCGGTCGAGCCAGCCCGACACGATGAACAGGGTCCAGGGGATCCCGAGCTCGCTGAGCACCGGCGCCGCCCCGCTGAGGACGCTGCGCCAGCCGTCGTCGAAGGTGATGGCGAGATCCCGCGCGCCGCCGCGCCCGTCGGCGATCGTGGCCGCCGGCACGAAGCGGTAGCCGAGACTGAGCGCGCGCTCGAGCTGGTGGCGGAAGCGCGCGGGAGAGACGTCGTTGACGCCGCATTCCGACTGGCCCACCGAGTGGTAGCAGAGGATGCGGCCGCCCGGCGCCGGGCGCCGGATCCGGGCGAGGGCGAGCGTCGTGCGCTCGCAGGCCATCCGGGCGGCGGCGACGCGCGGACGCGTCAGGCCGACCGTCCGGGCGAGGCTCTTGACCGGTGCGGGGATCATCGCAGGGCGTCGCGCAGGCCGTCGACGACCTGGTCCTGCTCCGCCTCCGTCATCGCCGCGTAGAGCGGCAGCAGGATCGCGTGGTCGCGCGCCCGCTCGGATTCGGGCAGGGCGAACCGCCGCGGCGCCTCGGCGTAGGGCGGCTCCAGATGCGCGCACATGATGCCCCGGCGGGTGGCGATGCCGCGGTCGAGCATCGCCTGCATGACCGCCTGCTGGTCCGCGTCGTCCGGGAGGCGGACGCAGTAGCTCTGCCAGTTGCTGCGCAGCCCCATCGGCTCGGGCGGCGGCGTCACCCCGGGGAGGTCGGCCAGCCGCGCGCGGTAGCCGTCGGCGAGGGCGCGGCGCCGGGCGATCAGGTCGGGCAGCCGCTTCAGCTGCTCCCGGCCGATGGCCGCCTGCACGTCCGTCATCCGGTAGTTGAAGCCCGCGATGGAGTACGCCTCGACCACCACCTTGGCGCTGCCGTGGCGGGCGATGTCGGAGACGCTCATCCCGTGCTGGCGCAGCAGCCGGAAGGTCCGGTCCCACGCGGCGTTGGCGGTGGTGATCATGCCGCCGTCGCCGGTGGTCAGCACCTTGCGCGGGTGGAACGAGAAGCAGGCGATGTCGCCCGCCGGGCTGCCGATCGGCCGCCAGACGTCGCCCTGGAGCCGCTCGGAGCCGATGGCGCAGGCCGCGTCCTCGATCACCGGGATGCCGGAGCGGCGCCCGATCGCGGCGATCGCCTCCAGGTCGCAGGGCATGCCCATCTGGTGGACGCAGACGATCGCCTTCGTTTTCTCGGTGATCGCCGCCGCGGCGGCGTCCGGGGCCATGTTGTAGGTCGCCGGGTCGATGTCGACGAAGATCGGCGTCGCCCCGCACTGGGCGATGGCGTTGGCGGTGGCGATGAAGCTGTGGCTCACCGTCACCACCTCGTCGCCGGGGCCGACCCCGACGGAGAGCAGGGCGAGATGCAGCGCGGTGGTGCAGTTCGAGACCGCGCAGGCGTGGGGCGCGCCGACGATCGCGGCGAACTCCGTCTCGAAGGCCGCGACCTGCGGCCCCTGGGTCAGCCATCCGGAGCGGACGACGGCGGCGGCGGCCTCGGCCTCGGGGGCGCCGACTTCGGGCTTGGCGATCGGGATCATGCGAGCGCCCGCCGCAGGTGTTCCGAGCGGGACTCGTCCTGCCACCAGGCGACGAGGTCGGCGAGGCCCTCGGCCGCCCCGATCTTCGCCTCGAAGCCGATCAGCTCCTTGGCGAGGCTCGTGTCGCAGAGGCGCCGGGGCACCGGGTTCACGGCCCGCTCGGCCTCGTGGACCAGCGGCGTGCCGTCCCGGCCCATGATCCGGGTGAGGTGGCCGGCGAGGTCGACCAGCGAGGTCTCGACGCCGGTGCCGACGTTGAGCACCACGTCGGTGGCGGGCGAGATCGCCGACAGGATGTTGGCGCGGGCGATGTCGCGGACATGGACGAGGTCCATGGTCTGCAGGCCGTCGCCGAACACGATCGGCGACTGCCCCTCGGCCAGGCGCTGCATCCAGCGGACCATGACCTCGGTGTAGCGGCCGGTCAGGTCCATCCGCGGGCCGTAGGCGTTGAAGTACCGGAGCGCGACGTAGTCGAGCCCGTGCATGTCGTTGAACGAGCGCAGGAGGCCCTCGCCGAAGGACTTGGCGGCGCCGTACAGGGTCCGGTTGTCGTAGGGGTGGTGCTTCTCGGTCGTCGGGAAGACCTCCGCCATCCCGTAGACCGAGGCCGAGGAGGCCATCACGACCTTGGCGACGCCGGCCTCGACGCAGCTCTCCAGCAGGTTGAAGGTCGCGGCGGCCATCACCTCGAAGGCGTGGCGGGGCTCCGCGGCGCACTGCGTGATCCGGAGGGCCGCCTGGTGGAACACCACGTCGGTGCCCTTGACCAGCGTGTCCATCAGGGCGCGGTCGCGGATGTCGCCCTGGACGAGGCGGACGCGGCCGGAGCCGAGGGCGTCCCCGAGGTTCTCGGGGCGGCCGCGGATCATGTTGTCGATGGCCACGATCTCGTCGCAGCCGGCCTCGACCAGCAGGTCGATGATGTGGGAGCCGATGAAGCCCGATCCGCCCGTGACCAGGATCCGGGTCCCGCGCAGGTCGCCGCTGAACCGGCTTCCCTTGGTGACCTCACGCAGCTTGGGCATCGGCGACCTCGCAGTAGCTGGCGACGGCCCGGCAGACGGTGTCGATCTGCGCGGACGTCATCTCGGGGAACATCGGGAGGGACAGGGTCCGGGCGGCCAGCCGCTCGGTGACCGGCAGGCGGCCGGCACCGTCGTCGAGGTGGCTGTAGGCGGGCTGCCGGTGGACCGGGACGGGGTAGTGGATGCCGGTGGCGATGCCGGCCGCGTTGAGGTACTGGCGCAGCCCCTCGCGGTCCGCCGTCGACACGGCGTAGACGTGGAACACGTGGTCGAGGCCGGCGGGGGCCGGAAGCTCCAGGCCGAGGCTCGCGAGCCGCGCCCCGTACTCCGCCGCCACCGCCTGGCGGGCGCGGGTCCAGCCCTCCAGGTGCGGGAGCTTGACCCCCAGCACCGCGCCCTGGACGCCGTCCATGCGCAGGTTGAAGCCGTGGCGGACGTGGTTGTACTTGCCCTGCTGGCCCCAGTCGCGCAGGCAGCGGGCCGCCTCGGCGAGGTCGTCCCGGTCCGTGACGATGGCGCCGCCCTCGCCATAGGCCCCGAGATTCTTGCCGGGATAGAAGCTGAAGCAGCCGAGATCCCCGATCGTGCCGGCCTTGCGGCCGCCGCGCTCGGCGAGATGCGCCTGGGCGGCGTCCTCGACGAGGGCGATCCCGTGGCGCCGGGCGATGGCGCCGAGCGCGTCGAGATCGGCCATCCGGCCGTGCAGGTGCACCGGCAGGATCGCCTTGGTGCGGGGCGTGATCGCCGCCTCGACCAGGGCCGGGTCCATGGTCCAGTCGACCGGGTCGATGTCGACGAGGACCGGGGTGGCGCCGGCGTACAGCACCGCCGCGACCGTCGCCACGAAGGTCGACGAGACCGTGATCACCTCGTCGCCCGGACCGATGTCGAGGGCGAGGAGGGCGAGGTGCAGGGCCGCGGTGCCGCTGCTGACGGCGACCGCGTGGCGGGCGCCGCAGGCTTCGGCGAAGGCCGCCTCGAAGGCGCTGACCGCCGGGCCGAGGACGAAGTCGCCGCTGCGCAGGACGTTGAGGACCGCGGTCTCGACGTCGCCGCCGATCGCCGCGTACTGCGCCTTGAGGTCGAGGAAGGGGATCACGAGGCCCTCGCAAGTGGCATGAGGTCGATGGGGGTGCCGTTCTGGCGCAGGGAGCGCATGGCGGCTTCGAGCATCTCGACGACGCGCAGGCCGCTGTGGCCGTCGGTCATGGGCGCGGTGCCGTTCTCGATGGAGTCGGCGAAGTGCTCGATCTCGACGATCAGCGCCTCGCGGAAGGACAGGTGCGGCGACCACATGTCGCCGGTCCGGTAGGAGACCATCAGCTCGGTGATGTCGTCCGAGCCGCCGCCGACCGTGACGCCGCGGTCGTAGACCTTGACCTTCTCGATCGGGTCGAGGTCGTTGTAGACGATCATCTTCTTGCTGCCGCCGATCAGCGTCTGCCGCACCTTCACGGGCGCGAGCCAGTTGACGTTGATCTGCGCGACGACGCCGCGCGGGTAGAAGACGGTCAGGTGGGCCATGTTCTCGGGGCGGCCGCTGAAATGGCCGGTGCCGCTCGCCGAGATCGCCACCGGGGCGAGGTCCAGGATGTGGTCGAGGATGGCGAGGTCGTGGACCGCCAGGTCCCAGATCACGTTCACGTCGCGCTGGAACAGGCCGAGGTTCACCCGGGTCGAGTCGTAGTAGAACACGTCGCCGATGGCGTCGGTCGTGATGAGTTCGTGGATCTTCTCGACCGCGCCCGTGTAGACGAAGGTGTGGTCCACCATCAGCCGCAGGTTGCGCTTGGCCGCCTCCTCGATCAGCAGCCGGGCCTCGAAGGCCGAGGGCGTGATCGGCTTCTCGATGAAGACGTGCTTGCCGGCCCGCAGCGCGTTGATGGCGATCTCGAAGTGCGAGCTCACCGGCGTCGCCACCATGACGGCGTCGATCGCGGGATCGGCCACGAGGTCGCGCCAGTCCTGATGGAGCTGGACGGCGGGGTAGCGCTTGCCGGCCCGGCCGAGCGCGGCGGGCGACTGGTCGGCGATGGCCACCAGCTGGCAGCGCTCGCTCTCCGAGGTGCACCGGGCGAGGTTCGGCCCCCAGTAGCCGTATCCGACGATACCGATCGAGATCATGACTGCATTCCCCTCAAGCAACCTGCAGAGGCTCGGCCGGCTCGGGCCGCGGCGACTGGACGGAACGGGCGCGCGCGGCGCTCTCGGCGCGCTTGGTGCGGGTGTCGCCGACGACCCGCGCGGGGCATCCGGCGACGATGGCGAAGGCCGGGACGTCCCGGGTGACGACGGCACCGGCGCCGACCAGGGCGCCCTCGCCGATGGTGATCCCCGCCACGATGGTGGCGTTGGAGCCGATGGAGGCGCGGGCCTCGACCACGGTCTCGACGAGCTCCCACTCGCCGTCCCGCTTCAGGCTCCCGTCCGCGTTGGTGGCTTCCGGGTAGAGCTCGTTGGTGAAGACCACGCCGTGGCCGACGAACACCTCGGCCCCGATCGAGACGCCCGCGCAGATGAAGCTGTGCGAGGAGATCTTGCAGCGCGGGCCGATCCGGCTGCCGCGCTGGATCTCCACGAAGGGGCCGATGCGCGAACCGCTTTCGATTCGGCATCCATAAATATTGACTAGATCCGGGTAGAAGATCCCCACATCCGCCCCAATATCTGCATCGGTAATCGGCATACCCGCCGCTCCTTCCGCCGAACTTCTGTGCGTCAAAACTGCACAGAGCTGCGGACGGCCGGGAACCCAGGCTTTCGATGCGGTTCGTCCGTCGAAAGGCGAACGGCGCCCATCCGGTGTGACCCCTCCCCGGCCCGGCGCACCGTTCGGGCCAGGGGGCCTACGTCGAAAGGCGAAGCCCCCGCCCCGGCAAGGATGCCCGCGCCCGCCATTTGGAGGAGTCCCGGCTGGCTCGGCCGTTACGCATCATGCCGTCTCAGCCCTCATGAGCCCGTGAGGCCGGCGCGGTCCTGCCGCTCGACCGCCGCGCCCGGGTTCCGAGGGCGAGCCTTAAGGGGACGATGCGTGTCGAAGATGTCGACGAAGACCGCGGCAACCCGCGCCACCGCCCGCGCCGGCCGCGCCGGTCTCGCGGCGTGCCTGCTCGCCGTGTCGGCGCTGCCGGCGGCCGCGGAGTACCGCATCGGGCCCGGCGACACGATCGAGGTCACGGCCCTCAGCATCCCGACCTTCAAGCAGGAGGCGACGGTCTCCACCGACGGCACTGTCATGGTCCCGCTGCTCGGGGACGTCCCGGCCGCCGGGCTCACCGTCGCGGAGCTGCGCCAGAGCCTGCAGAAGTCGCTGCCCGCCAAGGCGGTGCGGCAGCGCAACTCCGAGGGCAAGGAATCGATCGCCGTGCTCGAGCCCGACGAGATCGGGGTGCGGATCTCGAAGTACCAGCCGGTCTACCTGAGCGGCGACGTGACCAAGCAGGGCGAGCACCCGTTCCATCCGGGCATGACCGTGCGGCAGGCCATCGCCCTGGCGGGCGGCTACAACCTCCTGCGGTTCAGGATGGAGAACCCCGTCGTCGAGACGGCGAACCTGCGTGCCGAGTACGACAGCACCTGGGCGAGCATCCAGCGGGAATCCGCCACGATCTGGCGCCTGAAGGCGGTCGTCGCCGCGTCGCGGGGCGACAAGTCCCCGCCGCCGGCGGACGTCGCCCCGGGCAGCCGCGCGACCCCGGCGCAGAAGCTCGCCGAGCAGCAGCTCCGGGTGCAGATGACCGACATCGCCAAGGAGAAGGACCATCTGCAGCGCTCCCTCAACCGGACGCAGACGCAGTTCACCAGCCTCAGCGATCAGCAGGTCAAGGAGAAGGAGGGCGTCACCGCCGACGCCGAGGATTACGACACCGTGCGGGCGCTCTTCCAGCGCGGCGCCGTGGTCACGACCCGGCTGACCGACGCGCGGCGCGCCGTCCTGCTCTCCTCGACCCGCGCGCTGCAGACGACGGTCCAGCTCACCCAGCTCGAGCGCGACAAGAGCGACGTCGCCCGCAAGCTCGAGCGGGTCGACGACGTGCAGGCCATGGACGCCCTGGAGAAGCTCCAGGTCGCGGAGAACAACCTGGCGACGTACCGGTCGCGCCTGAACAGCATCAACGACAAGCTGGTCTATACCGGCGCCCTCCGGGCGCAGCTCCTGTCCGGAAGCCGCGCGCAGGCGGCGATCGCGGTCTTCCGGCAGAGCGGACCGGCCAAGACGCAGATCGACGCCGCCGAGGACACGGAGCTGCTGCCGGGCGACGTCGTGGAGATCGCGCTCAAGCCGGATCCCGCCATGCGGGGCGTCGGCGACGGGGCCGGCCAGAACTGACCCACCTGCCCCGGCTCGACGCGCCCATCGGGCCGAGCCGGCGTCCCCTTTGACGGATAGCGCCCCGAGGCGGTGACCGCCGCGGTGAGGAGAGATCCATGAACCGACACTCGACCAGCGCGTCCTTCCTGCCGATCGGTGCGACCCGCCCCGGTGGGACCGGAGCCTGGCGCGGCCAGCCCTTCTCGCCCGAGACGGAGTCCCAGGTCTCGATCCTGACCATCGCGCGGCAGAACTGGCGGTCGATCCTGGCCTTCGCCGCCGTCGGGCTGGTCTGCGCCGGGATCTACGTCGCGACGGCGCCGGCCATCTTCACGGCCCGGGCCCGCGTCTACATCGAGAGCCGCTCCAGCCCGGTGACGGCCCGCGACACGCCCAATGCCGGGACGCCGCTCGAGATCGCCGAGGTCGAGAGCCAGGTCGAGTACATCCGCTCGGAGAAGATCGCGCTCGCCGCCGTGCACCGGCTCGACGAGTCGGCCCTGAAGGATCTGGCGGCGCCGACGCACCCGCTCGTCGCGAAGGTCCGGGAGTTCGTGAAGGCCGCCAAGGCGCTGCCCCTCCGGCTGATCGGGGCCGAGCGGCCGGTCCAGGAACCCGCCCCCGTCAGCCCGGACCTGCGCCAGGCGCGGACGCTGCGCGAGAACGTGGAGGCCAGCCGCATCGGCGCCGCCTACGTGATCGAGGTCGGCTACAGCGCGGACAATCCCGCCACGGCGGCCGCCGTCGCGAACGCGGTGGCCGGGGCCTATGTCAGCACCGAGCTGGAGAACCGGGCCCAGGTCTGGAAGGTCGCCGGCGAGTGGATGCTGCCGCGCCTGAAGGAACTCCAGCAGCGCGCCAGCCAGGCCTCGCGCGAGGCCCAGACCTACAAGGCCGAGCACACCATCATCGACCTGGGCAAGCGCGGCCTCGTGGGCGAGCAGCAGGTCGAGGAGCTCAACACCGCGGTGGCCGCAGCCCGGTCCAAGACCGTCGACGCCCGCGCGGTGCGCGACCAGATCCGCGGGCTCCTCGATTCCGACATCGCCGATCCGGGGATCACTGAGGCCTTCAAGGACAGCGTCATCATCCAGCTGCGCCGGCAGTACGTCGACCTCGTGCAGCGCGCCGACGACCTGAAGCGCCGCCTCGGCCCCGACCACGAGGCGGTCCAGGCGATCCAGCGGGACATCCTGGCGGCCAAGCAGTCGCTGCGCACCGAGCTCGAGCGCCTCGCCGTGTCTCTCGACCACGATTACGAGGTCGCCAAGGCCCGCGAGGACAGCATGACGGCGGCCTTCGACGCGCTGATCTCGAAGACGCTGATCATGAGCAACGCCCGCGTCAAGGCGCGGGAGCTCGACCGCACCGCCGAGACCTACGACCAGATCTACACCAACCTGCTCCAGCGCTACATCGACGCCGTCAACCAGCAATCCTATCCGCAGCCCTCCGCCCACGTGATCACGCCCGCGACCGTGCCGGAATCCCCGAGCGCGCCCCGCGGCAGCCTGATCATGCTGCTCGGCCTCCTGGTCGGCACCGGGTTCGGCGTGAGCGGCGCCTTCGCGCGGCACTGGTTCGACCGGACGATCCGCACGCCCCGGCAGCTGACCGGCCACGGCCTGACCTGCCTCGCCGCCCTCCCCGAGCTGCGGCGCGAGCCCGGCTTCCGGGCGGCGCTGGCCCTGGCGCAGGCCCACGCCAACGAGGCGCAGCGTCCGGCCAGCATCGAGGCGTTCCGGGCGAGCGCCGTGCGGTTCATGCCGCAATCGGTGTTCGTCGAGCGCCTGCACAGCCTCAAGGCCCACGTCCTGGGCAGCGACCGCCGCGGCCCGGTCTTCGCGATCGGCGTCACGTCCGTGGGGGCCGGCGCGGGCAAGACCCTGTTCGCGAGCAATCTCGGCCAGCTCCTCGCCCGCGCCCGCGCGAGCTCCGGGCGGGTGCTGATGATCGACGCCGACGTCCGGCAGGGGACGCTCTCGCGGCTCAGCCAGGCCACCGAGCAGCGCGGCCTCCTCGACGTGCTCGCCGGCCGCTGCGGCGCCACCGAGGCGGTCCGCCCCCAGCCCGGCGAGGTCCGCCTGCTCGCCTGCGGCAACCGCCACCCGAACGATCCCCATTTCAGCGATCTGATGACCCCGGAGGGCGTCGCCGCGGTGCTGGGGGACGGACGCCCCGCCCTCGACCGCCCCGCCCTCGACCGCGTCGTCGTCGACCTGCCCCCGGTGGACGAGCTCCCCACGCTCCGGCCGCTCCTCGACACGCTCGACGGCCTGATCATCGTGGTGGAGGCGGGCCGGACCAGCATCGACGACGTCGCCACCGCCGTGCACGATCTCGAGTCGAGCGGCAGCACCGTCCTGGGCGTCGTGCTCAACAAGACCAACGACGGCCAGACGGTCCGGCGCGGCGGATTCCGCGGCGCGCTGAGCCGCTGGACCGCGGCCCGGCGCAGCGCCCGCGGCGCGACCCAGGCGGCCTCGTGACCGGCCCGCGCGCCGAAGGTCTCGACCGGGTGGCGGCCTTCGTGCCGGCCCGGGGTGCCCCGACCCCGGCCTTCGCGGTTTCCGCGACCCCGCGCGGCCGCCGCGTCGCCTTCTTCGGGCACGACCGGGCCGAGCCCACGGTCCGGAAGCGGGTCGACGCCATCCGGGACGCCGGGTGGTCGGTCATCGTGTACGCGTTCGAGCGGGACCGCCCCGGCGCGGTGCCGGCCGAGGCCCCGGTGGCCGACGACATCGTCCCCCTCGGCCTGACCGTCGACCGCAACTACGCCCGCCGCCTGCCGCGCCTCGCCGTCGGCATCGCCCGGGCGCTGCGCCGCCGGCGCGACCTGCGCGCGGCGGATGTGATCTACGTGCGCAACCTCGACATGGCCCTCGTGGCCTGGACCGCGGCGCGCCTCGCCGGGAGCCGCGCGCGCCTCGTCTACGAGGTGCTCGACATCCAGCGGCTGATGGTGCGGCCGGACGCGCCGGGACGGATCGCCCGCGCGGTCGAGCGCTGGATCCTCGGCCGCAGCGACCTCCTCGTCGTCAGTGCCCCGGACTTCATCGACCGGTACTTCCGGCCGGTCCAGGGCTTCGCCGGCGCGTGGCACCTCCTCGAGAACAAGGTCATGGGCCACCGCCTCGGCGAGGTGACGGCCCGGCTCGATCGCACCCGGACGGCGGAACCGCCCTGGGTGATCGGCTGGTTCGGGACGCTGCGCTGCCGCCGGAGCCTGACGATCCTCGCCGCCATCGCGGACGCCCTCGGCGACTCGGTGCGGATCGTCCTGGCCGGGCGCCTCTCCGAGGAGGACATCGCCCCGCGCGCCCTGGCGGACACGCTGGACGGCCGGCCGAACATGTCGTTCCGCGGCCCCTACGCCAATCCCCGCGACCTTCCGGAGATCTACAGCGGGATCCACTTCAGTTGGGCCGTCGATTACCTCGATGATGGACTGAATTCGGACTGGCTACTGCCGAACCGGCTCTACGAGGGCGGCCTGTGCGGCGCCCTGACGCTGGCGCGCGCCGCGACGGCGACCGGACGCTACGCGGTGTCGGAGCGCCTGGGCTGGGCGTTTCCCGAGCCGCTCGCCGATTCGGTGACGGCGTTCCTGCGGACGCTCACGCCGGAGGCCTACGCGGAGCGACATGCCGGCCTGCTCGGCCGCGACCTCGGCACGTTCGTCGATGTCGGCGGCATGCGCGATCTCCTGGTCCGGCTGGACTAGAGCCGTGCCCGATCGCGTTGCGATCGGGCACGGCTCTAGGTCGCGAACCCATAACGGCTGGCACGGTTGAACCGCGGCGTCGTTAGCCCTCGGAGCAGGAGGGCCTTGATGGCGCGGTTTGATCTGACGGATGCGGAGTGGGCGGTGATCGAGCCGTTGTTGCCGACGGACGTGCGCGGCAAGGAGCGCGTGGATGACCGGCGGGTGCTCAACGGGATCTTCTGGCGGCTGCGCACGGGCGCGCCCTGGGCTGACATCCCGGCGCGCTACGGCCCACATACGACCTGCGGCAACCGTTTTCGGCGCTGGCGCAAGCGTGGCATCTGGGATCGGCTTCTGGACGCGGTGTCAAAGGCTTACGACGGCGACCTGCAGATGATCGAC
>NZ_FOMM01000049.1:0-17049 GCF_900112625.1 Methylobacterium sp. 13MFTsu3.1M2 | reverse complement strand
GAGATCATCCCGACCATGTCGCCGATCCGCGCGGCGTTCTGGCTGAGCGCCTGGACGAGGTGGGCGGTCTGGTCGGCTTCGCCCACCGCGGCCTGGGCAAGGTGGGCCGAGTCGGTCACCTGCCGGCCGATCTCCTGCACGGAGGAGCCGAGTTCCTCGGCCGCGGCCGCGACCGTGTTGACGTTGGTCGACGCCTCCTCGGCGGCCGCGGCCACGCTGGTCGATTGCGCAGCGGTCTCCTCGGCGGTGGCGGTCATCTGCTGGGCGGTGGCCTGGAGCTCGGTGGCCGAGGACGAGACCAGGCCGACGATGCCGCCGACGGCGCGCTCGAAACCGTCGGCGAGCTCGATCATGGTGCGCTTCCGCTCGGCAGCCGCGGCCGCGTCGGCGCGGCGTTTCACTTCGGCCTCCTCGGCGGCCTTGCGGGCGACCATGGCCTTGATGCCCTCGACCGCCTGGCCGACGGCGCCGATCTCGTCGCCGCGGGTGGCCTCGCGGATCTCGGCATCGACCTCGCCGTGGGCCATCCGCTGCAGCACCCCAACCAGGCTGCCCAGCGGGCGGGTGATGCCGAAGATCACGATCAGGGCGGACAGCAGGGCGGCGCCGACGAGGCCGGCCGCGGAGGCGCCGATCAGCACGATCCTGGCGGTGCTCACCGCCTGCTCGGCATCGTCGCGCGCCTGCCGCAGCTCGGCGTTGAGGACATCGACCCGTTCCTGCACGAACTCGCGCATCTTTTTGCGCGAAGCCGCAGCGTCGATCAGGAGAGCCTTGGTCGCGCCGTCGTTGTCGTTCTTCAGGCCGAGAGCGGTTGCCCGATCCTGCGCGGCATAGAACTCCTCCAGGATGGTCTTGAGCGTCTGATTGGCGGCTTTGCGCTCTGGTGTGTCGGCCAAGGAGATCAGGGTTTCGGTGGCCTCTTTAGTAGCCTTCAACGTGGCGTCGTAGCGAGCCTTGTAGGCGGCCATCTCCGCCTCACGGGTCTCAAGGATGAGATTGCGTGACTGAATGGCGAGTTCGTTGACATGGGATCGCAGGCTCAGGATCCTTTCGAGCCGAACAGCTTGCAGGTCGACGATCGTGCGGGTTTGCTTGGCAAGTGCGTCGAGGCATGTAATCGCATAGACCATCAATCCCGCGGCAATGAACGCCATCAAGGCGAGCGGCACGATGGCCTTGATGATGATTTTAGAACTGCGCAGCATGGATATGCCCTAGACCGACTAATCCCGATCAGATCATATGATCCGCCGCACATTACTAAAAATCTAACGTTTTCAAATTTTAAGATTGTCGACTCCTAGGAATGATTTATTCGGAGTCGATCTCATATTGAGTGCACTTGAATCCGTGCGCGCGTCGGGTCTCGAACATCATCGAAGAAGGTCGGGCATATTCACGCTCCGGACTCGGGTGGGAAATCATCCGGATATGACAGATCGATCTCGCGCGCCGCCGCTTCCCGGCAGTCGGCCGGGATAAAGCTGGTGCGACCCATGACGCCCCAGAAAGCACTCGAAGCCCCCCCGCGCTCGCGACATGCGCGCTACGGCACCCTGCGTTGGACAGCAATCATCGCAATGTCATCCAAGCGACAATCTTCGTGGTTCTCAGCACTCTTTCGTCTGCGATTTCAACCACTAATATGTGTGAAAAATTATGACCTCATCTTAAATGATTGTATTTTGAATAATCTCACTATTCATAGATGAAATTTAACGTTCGAATCGTTTCTGCCGCGCGTATATTCAATTCACGACGCGAATGTATGGGAGTGAACATACCGATGGATACTGACGCAGTCATTGCAGGAAACAGCCACCTCGATTGCGGCGAGATGACCGCTAACTTAGTGGCGGCGTATGTGTCGCACAATCGCGTCGCAGCCTTGGAGGAGCCTGCACTGATTACGGCGATGGCTGCGGCCTTCACCGGTCTTCAAACTTCCGATCAGTCGGCCGTGTCGGGAAGCAGAAGGGTTACACCGGCCCAGATCCGAGCGTCGATTAGGCACGAGGCGTTAATCAGCTTCGAGGACGGCAAGCCGTACAAGACGATCAAGCGGCATCTGACGGCGTGTGGCCTGACGCCGGAAACGTACCGAGCTTAGTGGGGCCTGCCAAGCGACTACCCGATGGTGGCCCCTGCCTACGGGGCCGAACGGTCCAGGATCGCCAAAAGCTTGGCTATGGGTCGACCTCGGATCGTCCGCTAATCGGAAGCGCTCGACGGCCCCGGGGCGACTGGGTTGGGTCGATAGGGGGCCGTCCGCTTTTCTCGCGGACCTTCACGGAAGCGGACCGGCGGCTTTCGGCCATACTTCGTCACGCCGAATTACCGGCGCGCAGGACCTGACATTCGGCTGCGCGCCCATTCCAGTCACTAGATGGCCCTCTTGTGCGTCTCCGAAGCAGACATCGATCAAGCCAGCGGCCACGACATCCTCCGGAGGGGTCGCCCCGATCAGGTCCCGAGCCCGTCCACGGCCTTGGTGGCCTCCTGCACCTGCCCAGCCTCGTCGGCGAGGCCGCCGTCCCCCTGCTTCCAAGCGCCGTCCATGGCGAAACGCACGAACAGCGCCATCATCGCACCGGCGATGACAACCGCCGTCAGTGCCTTGAAGGTCGAAGTAGCCCACCACCTTCGCCGCGTCCGTCACCTTGGGCCTAGGGCGTCTCTGCAAAGGGTTCACAGGCCGCGGGATCGGCCCCATGTGGGCCTGATGCGACGCTTTGGACTGACTGACGCGCAGTGGGAGCAGATCGCCCCGCTGCTGCCTCCGCAGAAGCCGCGCACGGGCCGGCCCGCCGAGGATCACCGCCAAGTGCTCAACGGCATGCTCTGGATCCTGCGTACCGGTGCTCCCTGGGAGGACCTGCCGGCCCGCTACGGGGTGGTCGGAACCGTGTCGAGCCGGTTCTACCGCTGGCGCAAGGCCGGCGTGTTCGACCGGGTGCTGCAGCGCCTGCAGGCGCAGGCGGACGCCCGCGGCGCCCTGGACTGGGATCTGCACTTCGTGGACGCCACGGTGGTGCGCGCCCACCAGCACGCCGCCGGGGCACGCCGGTCCGGCGCCATCGGGGGGTGAGGCGACCGTCGAGGGCGTGGGCGAAGCGCTCGGGCGCAACCAGGGCGGCTTCTCGACCAAGCTGCATCTGCGTGCCGAGGGCGGGGGTAAGCCGATCACGGCGGTGCTGACGGCGGGCGAGCGCCACGAGCAGTTTGCGTTGGATGCTCTCATGAAGGGGCGCGGTGCCACGTCCAGGGCGAGGCCGCCCGCGCCTACGTCCCCGGCGGATGGCAGGCGACCGGGGCTACTCCAGTCCGCCGGCCCGTCGTCGCCTCCGACAACGCCGGGTCGAGCCGGTGATCCCCACCCGCAAGGACCAGCCCCGCCAGCTCGATTTCGACAAAGACGCCTACTGCGAGCGCAACAAGGTCGAGCGGTTGATCGGTCGGCTCAAACAGTATCGCCGCATCGCCACCCGCTACGAGAAGCGAGCCGCAAACTACCTCGCCATGGAGTTGACCCGGTCTCGTGGAGCCCTCCAGACTTTCCGCACGAGGTGCGCTCCATGCCTCATACACGCCCGCCCTACGCCCCCGAGTTCCGCCGCCAGATGGTCGAATTGGTCCGCGCCGGACGCGACCCGGCCGATCTCGCCCGCGAGTTCGAGCCCTCCGCCCAGGCCATCCGCAACTGAGTCGCTCAAGCCGACCGCGGTGAGAGCCGTGGCGCCTCCAAGAATGACGTCCTGACGCTCGCCGAGCGGGAGGAACTGGCCCGTCTACGCCGCGAGGTGCGGCAGCTTCGGTTGGAGCGCGACATCCTCTCAAAAGCCGCGGCCTGGTTCGCACGGGAGAGCGGCGCGGTGCCGTCGGGCTCTTCCAGTTCATGAGCGCGAACCAGGCCGTCTTCCCCATTGCGGCCATGGCACGCAGCGGGCACCCCATCGCGGCCTGCCGCGATGGGAACCCTGCTCGGCGTGTCGGAGGCCGGCTATCACGCTTGGCGGCAGCGCACGCCCTCCGTCCGTGCCGTGGCGGATGCCGCGTTTTTGAAGCAGATCCGCACCGCTCACGCTGGGTCGGGCGAAATCTACGGTGCGCCGCGCGTGCACGCTACGCTGGCAGCGCAGGGCGCACGACACGGACGCAAGCGCATTGCGCGGCTGATGCGCGAGGCGGGCCTTGTCGGCGTCAGCCGCCAGCGCAGAGGCGTCGTGACCACTCGACGCGACCGGGAGGCTCGCCCCGCGCCCGATCTCGTGGACCGCACCTTCTCGGCCGAGGCCCCCAACCAGCTCTGGGTCGGTGACATCACCTTCGTGCAGACCGCCGCGGGCTTCCTCTACCTCGCCGTGGTGGTCGACGCCTGGAGCCGGCGCGTCGTTGGCTGGTCGATGGCCAGCCACCTGCGGACCGAACTCGTTCTCGACGCACTGGAGATGGCCATCATGCAGCGCCGACCGCGCGATGTAATCCACCACTCCGACCAAGGATCGCAATACACGTCGCTGGCCTTCGGCGGTCGCTGCCGCGAAGCGGGCGTGCGGCCCTCCATGGGCTCGGTGGGCGACGCCTACGACAACGCAATGTGCGAGAGCTTCTTCGCGACGCTGGAGTGCGAGTTGCTCGACCGCCGGCGCTTCGCCTCTCAAGCACAGGCCCGCATGGCCGTGTTCACCTTCATCGAGGGCTTCTACAATCCCGTGCGCCTTCACTCCGCGCTCGGTTATCGCTCACCCATCCGCTACGAACAGGAGATGCTCGCCAACCCTTGATCCGCAAGCGTTCCACCGCTCCACCAAAACGGGTCAACTCCAACTCCAGCGGACTCCGCGATCCCGCCGCGACGCGTTGATCCAGCGCAAGGCCTGCGAAGCCGGACCGAGCTCATCTCGTAGGCTCAAACGGGAGGGCAGACATGAAGACGTCAGCCCTAAGCTCGCCCGGGACGGATCGACCGGTGACCACCGGATGGAGGCCGGGCGTGCACGGGTGGCTTGCAGCCCTGCCGCTTGCCGGCCTCTGTGTCGGCTTGGCTGTGCAGGTCATCGGTCGGGCAGATATCGCCGCGGCGGCCTGGACCCTCGCGACCCTGACGGTCCTCGTAGCCCTCGTGTTCCAGGTTGTGACGAGCCTGGCGAAAGGCGACGTCGGGCTCGACCTCGTCGCCCTGCTCTCGATGGGCGGCGCGCTCGCCCTTTCGCAGCCGCTGGCCGGCGCCGTCATCGCCCTGATGTACGCCGGCGGCCAGTCGTTGGAGGCGTACGCGTCCGGCCGCGCCAGCAGGGCGATGACCGCGCTGGTCGCGCGCCAGCCACGCACCGCCATGCGCGAGGACGGTGGCGCCCTGACGGAGGTGCCGCTCGCGGCGCTGGTCCCGGGAGACCGCATCCTGGTGCGCGTCGGCGACGTCGTGCCGGTCGACGGGCGGGTCGCCGCAGGTCGCGCCATCCTCGACCGGTCCAGCCTCACCGGCGAGGCACTGCCGGTCAGCTTCGGCGCGAACGAGGCCGTGTTGAGCGGTACGGTGAACGCGGGCACGCCGTTCACCTTGGTGGCGGAGCGGCCCGCGGCCGAGAGCACGTATGCCGGGATCGTCCGCCTCGTGGAGGCGGCGCAAGCCCGGAAGGCGCCGATGGCACGCCTGGCGGACCGGTACGGGCTCGTTTTCCTCGTTCTCACGCTGCTGCTGGCCGGAGGCGCTTGGCTCGCCACCGACGACCCCGTTCGGGCGCTGGCCGTGCTGGTCGTTGCCACCCCGTGCCCGCTGATCCTGGCGGTGCCCGTCGCGCTCGTCTCCGGCCTCTCCCGCGCCGCCGGCATCGGCGTCCTCATCAAGGGCGGTGGTGCCCTTGAGATGCTGGCCAAGGTCCGCGTCCTGGTCGTCGACAAAACCGGCACCCTGACCCACGGCACCGCCCGGATGGTGTCCATGCGGATCCTCGGCGCCTTTTCCGAGGACGAGGTGCTGGGACTCGCGGCGTCTCTCGAACAAGCCTCGGGGCACCCGGTCGGGCAGGCACTGGTCGAGGAGGCGCGCCGACGAGGTCGGACGCTCTCTCAACCCGAAGCCGTCGTGGAGACGCCCGGGGAAGGCGTGACCGGTCTCGTGGAGGGGCGGCACCTCGTCATCGGGGGGCTGCACCTGATGCGAATCCACGGGATCGACTTCCGGATACCGGACGAGGCGCGAGGCCTGGCGGCAGCCGCGGCGACGGTTCTGGTCGCCATCGACGGCGCGCCGGCCGCCGTCCTGGAGTTCGCCGACCCGCTCCGTGCGGACGGCGGCATCGCGCTTCTGGAACTTCGCGCGTGCGGCATCGAGCGGGTAGTGCTCGCGACCGGAGACCGGTGTGCCGTCGCCGAGGCGCTCGTCGCCGGTCTGCCCGTCGACGCCGTCGCCGCCGACCTCGACCCGACGGCGAAGACGAACACCGTGGCCGCCGAGCGTCGCAACGGGCCCGTGATGATGGTCGGCGACGGGGTGAACGACGCGCCGGCCTTGGCGGCCGCCGATCTCGGCGTGGCACTCGGCGCGAGGGGTGCGGCGGCCGCGGCCGAAGCCGCGGACGTCGTCCTGCTGGTCGACAGCCTGGCCCCGCTGCCCGATGCCATCCGCATCGCCAAGCGGACCCGCACTATCGCGCTTCAGAGCGTGTGGATCGGCCTCGGCCTGTCGCTCGCCGGCATGACTGCGGCGGCGCTGGGCCACCTCTCGCCCCTTCAGGGCGCGTTGCTCCAGGAGGTTATCGACGTGGCGGTCATCCTCAACGCCATGCGTGCGCTCGGCGGCTCCCAGGACGCCCGCAAGCCGACGGCGCGGGAAGTTGCGCGGCATCCATGAGGCCGTCGACGGCCCGCGGACCTTGCGATGGATCAAGGTGGCCCGTTCCCGCCAGGACCAAGCTCCCTTCGTCGGCATCGACGCACAACGGAGGCCGCCATGGACTACGCGAACATCCTCGTGTCCGCCGACCTCGGCGAGGCCGCACCGAATCGGATACGGCTCGCCGCCGACCTGGCCCGACGCTTCGGGGCGACCCTGACAGGTGTGGCCGCCCACACCGTTCCGGCCCCCATCCTGGTGCGGGACATCTACGATGCCATTGACCAGGAAGGCCGCAACAAGGCGCAGATACAAGCCATCCTGGAACAGGCGCACGCGTCGTTCGAACGCTTCGCCGGGGATGGCATTCCTACCGACTGGCGCTGGTGCTTCGCCGACGCCACCGAACATCTTATCGAGCAGGCGCGCGCCGCGGACCTCGTGGTAGTGAGCCGGAAGGGTCTCGGAGACCAGGATCCAGGACCTCTCGGCGTGCCGCCCGGGCCCGTGATCATGGAGGCAGCCAGGCCGGTCCTGGTCGTGCCGCCGAGGACCGCGCACCTGAAGGCGGCGCGCATCTTGGTCGCATGGAAGGATAGCCCCGAAGCACGACGGGCGGTGTCGGCCGCGCTGCCTATCATGCGGGAGGCGGACCAGGTCCTCGTCGCGACGGTCGGCACGGACGCACACCTTACGGGCGCGGAAGACGTCGCCTACCACCTCGCGCGGCACGGTGCCCACGTCACACCGCACCGTCTGCACACGAAGGACGACGACGGCTCGGAGATCCTGCGCTTTGCCCTGATGCAGGATGCCGACCTGATCGTCCTCGGCGCCTACGGCCATTCCCGGTTGCGGGAGTGGATATTCGGCGGCGTGACGCGAGACCTGTTGGACCGCTCGCCCCTCTGCAGCCTGATGTGCCATTGATGACCGGCAAGCGTGTCCTGCCCGTTGCGAGCGTCGCGCTCCTACTGCTCGCCGGGCCTGCGGCGGCGGAGGAGGCTTCCGCCGCGCGCGGTCGGGCCCTGGCGGGCATCGTCTGCGCTCGCTGTCACGCAGTGCGTATGACGGGCGAGAACCCGATGCGCGAGGCGCCTCCGCTCCGCAAGCTCGCCGAGAGCTTCCCCATAGGCGACCTCGCCGACGTCCTGGACGAAGGCGTCGAACGCCGGCATCCCGCCATGCCGGACTTCCGGCTCGACCCCAGCGATGCGGCCGACCTGACGGCCTATATGCGGACGCTGAGGCGGTGAGACGGACGTCAAGGCGCCGGCAGCCCGAGACCAAGGACGAGGGTTCGACGGGACGCCGAGCCCCGAAGGGGACGAGCACCATGGAAGGGTCGCTTCTCTACGTCAGCCGGCGGATGTCCTCCGACGCTGAGGTCCGGAACATCGTCGAGACGTCGCTGGCCAGGAACGCACAACTCGGCGTCACCGGAGCACTCGTCGCGTCGCGCGGGCGCTTCGCACAGATCCTCGAAGGCCCGCGCGCCGCGGTGGACGCGCTGATGGACAGCATCCGGCGCGATCGGCGCCATGCAGGCGTGGAGGTGCTAATCTACGATGACATCGACAGGCGGCGCTTCGCGGACTGGACCCTGGCCTATTCCGGCGCCTCCGTTTTCGTCGATGGGCTGATCGGAACTCTAGCCGAGCGCGCCACGCCCCTGCCGCATCGAGGCGACGTGCGCCGCTTGATCCAGGCCATTCGGGAACTCGCGCGCGCACGAATTTGACGGGCCGGCAAGCCCGGGCCGCCTGAAGCGGTGCGCGGCCGCTCTACTCGACGAAGCTCCAGCCGGCCTTCAGGGCGGCGCGCTCCTCCTCGTTTATCGGGCCGGGCCACTCCGGCCTGTTCGGTGCCCGCACCTGAGGCGGCACCTCCCCGACATCGAGCTTTGCCGGTGCGGATCGGCGGCGCGCGCTCGAGGTATCGCGTCTCCGGGCAGCCCGACCAGTCGGGCCGCTCCCTGAAGATCCTTGCTTGAACACGGTCGGCCTCCCGGGCTTAATGGGCGAGGAACAGCGGTGCCGGGCTGCCCCTCAGGAAGGAGCGGGTCACCCCGCCGAAAAAGTATTCACGCGTGGGGGAATGCCGGTAGGCACCCATCACGATCATGTCGGCCCGGAACAAGCCGGCCTGGGCGCGCAACGTGTCGGCGACGCTCTCCCCCCTTCGGCAGGTCGTTGACGCTGACGTTTACCCCGTGCCGCGCGAGATGAGGTGCGAACTCGGCGCCTGGCACCCCTTCTTGGATCTCTGCCTCGGTGCCGACCGAGACGATCTCGACAGCCTCGGCCGAACGCAGGAACGGCAAGGCGTCGTTGGCGGCGCGGGCGGCCTGGGCGCTGCCGTCCCAGGCGACGATGATCCGCCGTGCCGCGAAGGCGTCGTGTCCCGGCGGGACGGCGATGACCGGCCGGCCGCTGTGAAACAGCGCCTTCTCGACCATCTCGCGGTCGAGGTCGTACGTCCGCGGACCGATGTCGAGGACCGTCAGGTCGTGCAGGCGCGCGCGGGCGGCGAGACGGTTCACGATCTCCGGATACGGCAGGCTCGGCGTCTCCGTCGTGCAGACCACGCCGGCCTGCGCGGCATCCCCAGCCGAGCGCTCGGCGACGGAGCGGGCCAGGGCGTCGAGCCGGCGGTCCATGACCGAGACGCCTTCGTAGTCGAACTCGCCGAGCCAGGCGTCGTCGCCCGAGAGGCGCCACGAGGCCGACTGGACGGTGAGGTGGGCGCCGGCGGCCTTGGCCAAGGTCAGGCCGTAGCCGATGGCCGACGAGGCCTCCTCGCGCTCGCCCTCCACGGCCGTGCCGACGAGGACGTCGCGAATGCCTGCGAGGTGCGAAGGGCTGAATCTGGACATGGAAGTTCTCCGGGTTGAGCCGATCCCATGGTTCCTCCCGTCGTGGCTGCGCGGCGTTGATCCATCTCAAGCGGCCGGAGCGACGCGGTATCGGTGCCGGTCCGGCCCAAAGAGCTACTCGACCCGGGCCGCGAATACGCACCTGCGGCTGTTCCCCACTCCGAAATCGCAGTAATAACTGGGCACGAGATGCAGCCGGGTGGCGGTCGGACACGGGCGAGCTCCACGACGGCCGCGCGCAGGACTTCTCCGGGTGCGCTCGATGACGGACACCGTCGACCGGCCCAGCGCCGACCTTGAGCGTGACGTCACGCGAGCGAGCGACGAGCTTCGGCAGACCCTCGACGAGGTCGGGATCTGCGTCTGGTCGCTGGACATCCCGACCGGGCGGGCCACGGTCTCCCCGACCTGCGCGCGCCTGTTCGGGGTGCCACCCGAGCGGCTGACCACGTTCGCTGACTCACAGGCGTTGGTTCACCCGGACGACCGCCAGGCCCGCGCTGACGCCATCCAGAAAGCGCTGCGTGAGGGCGGGAGCTACGAGGTCGACTACCGCGTCGTGCGGCCGGACGAGTCCGTCTGCTGGCTGCGCTCGCGCGGGCGGGTGAACCTCGACGCGGCTGGCAGGCCGGCGCGCCATCGCGGGGTTGTCCAGAGCATCGACGAGCAGAAGCGGGCCGAAGAGGACATCCGGGCGCGCGAGGCGCACCTGCGCTCGATCCTCGACACCGTGCCCGAAGCCATGGTCGTCATCGACGAGGCGGGCCTCATCCATTCTTTCAGCGCCGCAGCCGAGCGGCTGTTCGGCTACGCGGCTGGCGAGGTGGCCGGGCAGAACGTCCGCATTCTGATGCCGGAACCGATGCGGGGCGAGCACGACGGCTACCTCGACCATTACCGGCGGACGCGGGAGCGGCGCATCATCGGCACCAACCGGATCGTAACCGGCCGGCGGGCCGACGGCACGACGTTCCCGATGGAGCTCGCCATCGGTGAGATGCGCTCGGGCGAGCAGGTGTTCTTCACCGGGTTCATCAACGACCTCACCGAACACCAGAAGACGCAAGCCCGGCTCCAGGAACTCCAGACCGAGCTCGTCCACGTCTCCCGCCTGAGCGCGATGGGCGAGATGGCGTCCACCCTGGCGCACGAGCTGAACCAGCCGCTCGGTGCCATCGCGAACTACACTAAGGGTTGCCGTCGGTTGCTCGCGCGGTCCGGCCCGGAAGCCATCGCCAAGTCGTTGGACGTTCTCGACAAGACCGCCGAGCAAGCCCTGCGGGCCGGCCAAATCATTCGCCGGCTCCGGGAGTTCGTTACCCGCGGGGAGACGCAGCGACGGCTGGAGCCGGTCTCGCGGCTGATCGAGGAGTCAAGCGCCCTGGCCTTCATCGGTGCCAGGGAACAGGGCGTCGTTGCTAAAATCCGGGTGGCCCCCGGCCTGAAGGCCGTACTGGCCGACCGGGTCCAGATCCAGCAAGTCTTGGTCAATCTCATGCGGAACGCGCGCGAGGCCATGCAGCAGAGCGAACGGCGCGAGATGACCGTCGACGCCCATGCGCTATCCGCGAAGATGGTCGAGATCACGGTGTCGGACACCGGCCCCGGCATCGCGGACGAGGTCGCGGACCGCCTCTTCCGGCCGTTCGTGACCACCAAGGCCAGCGGGATGGGCGTCGGCCTCTCGATCTGCCGCACCATCATCGAGGCGCATGGCGGCCGCCTGACGGCCGAGCGCAACGCAGCCGGAGGTGCCACATTCCGTCTGACTTTGCCGACCGCCGCCGAGGGAGACACGGCCAATGGCAGTTAGCCTCGTGCACGTCGTGGACGACGACCCGGCGATGCGGGATTCGGTCGGCTTTCTGCTCGACACCGCCGGCTTCGAGGTCGCGCTCTATGAGGCCGGGTCGCGCCTCCTCGAAACGCTGGCGAAGCCCGCCGCGGGATGCGTCCTGACCGACATCCGCATGCCCGGCATCGACGGGCTGGAACTGCTGCGCCGTTTGCGGGCGATGGGACACACCTTGCCGGTGGTCATGATGACAGGGCACGGGGATGTGCCGCTCGCGGTCGAGGCGATGAAGCTCGGCGCCTGCGATTTCATCGAGAAGCCGTTCGACGACGAGGCGCTGATCCAGGCGCTTAGGTCGGCCTCGGAGCGTGGCGGGGTCGCCGGAACTGTCGACCCGACGGTGCGCGATTTCGTTCGACGCGTTGGGACCCTTAGCGAGCGCGAGCGGCAGGTTCTGGATCATCTTGTGGCCGGCCGCACCAGCAAGGAAATCGGCCGCTCGCTCGACATCAGCCCACGCACCGTCGAGATCTACAGGGCCAAGCTCATGGCAAAGACGCGAGCGGAGAGCCTGCAGGAATTGGTGCGCTGGTCAGTGCTGGCTGGGCTCGTCTGACGCCGGCTTGAGGCAGGTCAAGGCGAGCGCCCGGTCCTTTCCGCAAGGTGGCGTCTTCAACCGCGAGCCACACCGGACGGCGACCCCCATGCCATCGGCCCCTCAGAGCCTCATCTACGTCGTGGATGACGATCCGGCCGTCCTGCACTCCACCCGCTTCCTGATCGAGTGCGAAGGTCACCGCGTCGAGACCTTCGCTGACGGCCACGATCTGCTGGCGGCCTTCCCCGGTCCGCGACCGGCCTTCGTGCTGCTCGACCACGTCATGCCGGGGATGGATGGTCTTGAGGTGCTTGGCCATCTGCGCGAGCTCGACGCACATGTGCCCGTCGTGCTGATCACCGGCCATCCCGACCCGGGCATCCGGGCGCGCGCCAGGGCCGCGGGCGTTCCCCTAGTCGATAAGCCGCTGGTGTTTGACGCGCTCCTCGGCCTGCTCGCCAACGAAGCGGCTGAGGTTTCGGCCAAACGAGCCTTACGGAGCTGAAACGAGATCTCGACCGCGCCACTGCGCCCTGACGGTGGAAATTGGATGCCTAATACCCGCTCCGGGACGTCCGAGAAGGGTGGTTTTCTGCCAGTCCGCTTTCGGAACCCGGAGCCAGAAGATCGGACTTGCAGCGAGTAGGATTGCCCAGGTTCGATGTAGACAAAGAACGCTTTCGCGTGAGGTGCTTTCCCGATGCCTCAGCCCGTTCTCCCTAACCACTGAGTTTCGTCGGCAGATAATCGATCTGGAGAGCGCCAGCCGCAGTCCGGCGCACTTCGCCCGCAAGTTCCAGCCCTCCGATCAGGCCATTTGTAACCGTACTACAGAGGCCGAGCGTAGCGTAGGTCGACAGGAGGCGAAGCCACGGGCCGCCGATGAGGGATTAAAGACACGAAGCGCGACAATCTCCTCTCACTCGGGTGAGAGGTCAAACCGTAAAATCTGGAGCGCGGTAAGCGTTGTCATGCGACCCAGCTGTCATACAATAACCACTCCCTCTGCTCGGTCTGAAATGCCGGCGAGGTCAGGTGCCGAATGCACCGGACGGTCGAGCGGCCTGAAGCTGAAGCGCGGTTAAGCCTCGCGGACGCCGGGCTTCTTGCCTGCCTCAAAGATGAATTCGACGCCCGCCTCTTCCAGCGCACGACGCACGGCGAGCAGGGTGTCCGAGCGCGACCGAACCGCCGAGGTTGGGTCCTCCAGCCGATTGAGTGTTGAGACCGAGACATTGGCCAACGCGGCAAGATCATCCTTAGAAAGGCCCGTGATCGCACGGGCCGAGCGGATTTGGCTCGAAGTCAGGGTCTCGTCAGCGGGCGCGGCCTGCACGATTCCCTGCTGCAGCGCAGCATCGGGCGGCGGGGCCCCGTAGCGGGTTCGCCCCGGCACGTTGAGGCACACCCCGACCCATTCTCGGACGGAGCCGTCCTTGTTCAGGACCGGCGCGCCGCGGGCATTGAACCAGCGATAGATCCCGTCCGCGCACAGGACGCGATAGTCCGTGTTGTAGGGCGCCGTGTGCTCCACCGCCGTGGTCCAGGCCGCGAGCGTGCGGGAGCGGTCGTCCGGGTGGACGGCGTCGAGCCAGCCCAGACCCTGCATCTGCGCGTGAGACTGACCGGTCAGGGCCATCCACTGCGGCATCTCGCTCGGCTCACCGTTCGCCTTGTTGACCCAGAAGACCGCTGCCGTCGCGGCGATCAACGCGTTCAGGCGGTCATGCCGCTGCATGAGCGCGTTCATAGTCTCGTGCTGCGCCGTGACGTCGAACACGACGCCCATGCCCTGGCTCGGGCGCCCGTCCGCGCCAAGCATGACCTCGGCGTGGTGCAGGAGCCAGCGCTGGGTCCGATCCGGCCGGATGATGCGGAATTCGCGACTGACCGGTTGGCCGGAGCGCAGCACGGCGATCTGGTCGCCGTGCGCGGCCTGATCCTCCGGGTGGATCATGTCGAGCCCGAAGCCGAAGGTCATCTCTGTGGTCGGGTCAAGGCCCAGAATCCGGTAGAGGCCCGGCGACGCGTCCAGCCGCTCGGAGCGCAGGTCCGCCGACCAGAAGCCGATTTTTCCCGTATCCTCGATCAGTTTCAGGTAGTGGCGCGAGGAGAAGCCGCGCGGGGCGACGCCGATCTCGGTCTTCGCCTGCGGACGCATCAATGCACGTGTCGGCATCGCCTCACCCCGATTGCCAGCGCTCCAGAACTGAGATGCGAAATGCCATAATCGTGGCCGTGAAAGCGTTAATAAGACAGCATTCGATCCATATTGACTGACATTTGATGGCGGCTGTCAGCGTCGTGCAGGCCATCGATCGCTTAGAGAAGGAAGCCTGCATCGGCTTCCTTCTTGGCGATCGATGGATACCAGAATTCGACGAGGTATCTATCGATCGAGCGCGATGGATATGCCGCAGAATGGAACAAAAAATTCCACTGCGCCCGAAGCTTCGGATGTGTCCGGCGGAATGACAGGAAATTGGATCCCCTCGAGCGCGATTGAACAGGAATTCCGGCGATCGGCTTGAGACTCTGGCAGTCCGAAGCGGTCATCCTCTCACCGGAGACGCGGCGAGCCGTCTCCTGCCTGGGTACCTGAATGTCGCTGTCAAATGCCGAATGCCGGGCGAAGTCGAGCACCCTCGACAGTGCACCGGCGTCGATCCAGTTCGACCTCCGCGGCAGGGTGATCGCCGCCGACGCTTCGACGTCCTCGAACGGGCGCGGCCATGAGTGAGATCATCCTGCCAATGGGCGTCGACGACGCGGTGCACCTGCCCGACGAGGACGCGCGCCTGCGCGAGGCGATGCGCGCCACGATGCTCGCCGAGACGCTGCAACTCGGCCGATACTCGGCAGTGACGCAGGCCGCCGTCGTGCTCGCGCTGGCCGCCATCTTCTGGGGCATCGTCTCGCACGCTTACCTGTCCGGTCTCGCGGTGGCGGTGACGGCGCTGTGCGCGGTGGCTATGATCGCGATGCGCCGCTATCGCGGCCGCCTCGGCGACCGATCGATCGCCCGGGAGGCCTTCGCCGTCCTTCACGGCCTCGCGCTCGGCCGTGGTCTCGCCTGGGCCAGCATGCCGGCGATCCTGCTGCCCTCGGTCGACAATGCCTACCGGATCGTGGTCGGGGCCGTCTGCGCCGCCCTGATCTCGCACGCCTACGTGGCGGGCCCGATCTTCTCCCTGGCACTCCTGGCCGTGGCGCCGGTGGTGGCCGGCATCTTCGTCGGGCTCGCCGGTTGCGAGAGCCCGGTCGGCGAGTACGTCGCCGTGCTGCTGTCGCTGTACGCGGCCTTCGTCTTCGTGAGCGCGCGTCGGATGTGCCGGCACTCCTACCAGCGCCTCTGCGACCGCGTCATGGTGCAGGCGCAGAGCGAGACCATCGGGTTCCTCCTCAAGGATTTCGCCGAGGGCACGAGCGACTGGCTCTGGGAAACCGACACGGTCGGGCGCCTTCGGCAGGCCCGCGCCGCTGTCGCCGCCCTGCTCGGCGTCGAGGTCGCCGGGCTGCGCCACCGGCCGCTGTCCGAGCTTCTGCGCGCGTTCGCCGACCCGGACGGCGACGGCGCGGACGCCCAGGCCGTCGCCGCGGCGATCGCGGCGCGCGCGCCTTTGGGACTGTCAGGAATTTCGTGTGGGGGCGGCCATAGTGGACCCGAAGGAGGTTCCCGATGGCACGACGCAAAGCACCCCGCATCCCTGACGCGATCCTGGACCAGCTCCTGGCCGGGGCCGATCCGAAGACGGCCTTCGAGGCCGACGGTCTGTTGGACGAGCTGAAGAAGGCCCTGGCCGAGCGGGCGCTCAACGCAGAGATGGACCATCATCTGGCGGGCGAGGACGCCGGCAACACGCGCAACGGCTACGGTCGCAAGACGGTCACGACCGAGACGGGCCGGATCGAACTGGCGATCCCGCGCGATCGGCATGCGACGTTCGACCCGCAGCTGATCGCCCGCTACCAGCGCCGCTTCCCGGGCTTCGACGACAAGATCGTGTCGATGTATGCGCGTGGCATGAGCACCCGAGAGATCGCCGCGCACCTGCGCGAGCTCTACGGGATCGAGGTCTCACCCGACCTGATCAGCGCGGTGACCGACGCGGTCCTGGAGGAGGTCGCCGCCTGGCAAGCCCGGCCGCTGGAGCCGGTCTACCCGATCGTGTTCTTTGACGCCCTGCGGATCAAGGTGCGTGACGAGGGCGTGGTCCGCAACAAGGCCGTCCACATCGCGCTGGGCGTGCGCGCCGACGGCTCCAAGGAGATCCTCGGCCTCTGGCTGGAGCAGAACGAGGGCGCCAAGTTCTGGTTGCGGGTCATGAACGAGCTAAGGAACCGCGGCGTCGAGGACGTGCTGCTTGCCGTGGTCGATGGCCTGAAGGGCTTCCCCGATGCGATCCGGGCGGTGTTCCCCGAGGCGCTGGTCCAAACCTGCATCGTGCACCTGCTACGCCACAGCCTCGACTTCGTGTCCTACAAGGACCGCAAGCTCGTGGCGGGTGCGCTGAAGGACATCTACCGCGCGCTCGATGCCGCGGCTGGCGAGGCGGCGTTGGCGGCCTTCGAGACAAGCGAATGGGGTCGGCGCTACCCAGCCATCGCCCAGAGCTGGCGACGGGCCTGGGGCGAGGTGGTCCCGTTCTATGCCTTCCCCGGCGAGGTGCGCCGGATCCTGTACACGACCAACGCCATCGAGGCCCTGAACGCCACGCTGCGCCGGGCTGTGCGCGCCCGCGGTCACTTCCCGACCGACGAGGCCGCGCTGAAGCTGCTCTACCTGGTCTTGAACCGCTCCGAGAAGGCGTGGAAGATGGGGCCACGTGAGTGGGTCATGGCCAAGGCGCAGTTCGCCGTCATCTTCGGCGAGCGCTTCACACGGGCCATGGCGGCCTGATGTTCAACCCGCCGCCCGCACACGGAATTCCTGACAGTCCCCG